>NZ_JAMJPH010000039.1:0-38080 GCF_023554635.1 Nocardioides bruguierae | reverse complement strand
CGACTCCGCAACCGCGGCATCGACTCACTTCCCAGCGTTCGCACGCAGAAGACGGCAGACTGACACCACGCACCGGTGGCCCCATTTTCGACCGCCGGAACGGCTCCACTTTCGAGCGTCGTCGACAGATCCCGCCTGGGAGGTCACCATCGCCTGGCGCTGCTACCAGCAGCTCCGCGCGATCTACCACGCCCCCAGCCCGACGGCGGGGCGCAGACTGGCCGAGAAGATCATCGCGTCCTTCCCCTCCTGTCCCATCCCAGAGGTCGCACGCCTGGGCCGGACCCTGCGAGCGTGGCGTCCCCAGATCCTGGCCTACTTCACCACCGGCGGCGTCAGCAACGGCGGCACCGAAGCGATCAACCTCATCATCGAGAAGACCCGCCGACTCGCCCACGGCTTCCGCAACTTCGACCACTACCGGCTACGCATCCTCCTCGCCGCAGCCGGAGACAGGCCCTACCGACAAGCACCTACCCACGCTTAGATCCGAAGAGCCTTCAATCCGAGCCCGGCGAGGTGTCGCGTGACAGTGCGCCGAGAGATGTAGGTCCCTTCTGTCGCCAGCTCATGGGTGATTCGGGAGCCAGACCACTTCTGCTCGCGGCGCATGCCCTCGATTGGGACAGCTGAAGGTCTGGTTGTCACTCGTGGTGAATGGTGTCAGGCCACGTCAGCGCGATGATCGAGGTCATCTCGAGTTCCGTCGCCCGCGAGCGACCGCCCCCGACACGATGAGGAACGCCGCGGCTCCGAGAAGTACGACTCCGATGTAGAGGAACATGTCGTCTTGGACACGGTTGTTCACCGAGTAGGTGCCGATCGCAAGAAGCACGAGTCCTAGAGTGGCTGAGCCGAAGCCACGGAAAGGGCTGCCCTCAGACGGTGGCGATTGCATGGTCTGAGTGTCGCAGGGTCTGCCCCCGGTCTGGTTGATACTCGGTGCTTGCGGTAGTCAGGCCGCTTCTGCGGTGGTGTAGATCATCTCAAACTCGATCGGGGTGAGCTTGCCGAGGGCACGTTGGCGTCGTCGTCGGTTGTACTTGGTCTCGATCCAGGTGACGATCGCGAGGCGGAGGTCCTCGAGGGTGTCCCAGCGTTGGGTGTTGAGCACGTTCTTCTGCAGCAGGGAGAAGAAGCTCTCCATGCTGGCGTTGTCCCCGGCTCCGTAGGAGCGGCCCATCGAGCCGACCAGGCCGTTGTTCACCAGGAGCCGTTGGGTGCGCTTGGCTCGAAATTGACCGCCTCGGTCCGAGTGACACACCGTCCCAGCGGGTGAGCGCAGGGCGATGGCGTTCCTCATCGCCGCCCGGTCCAGGGAGGACTTCATTCGTGAGTCGATGGAGTAGCCCACGATCTTGTTGGAGAAGACGTCCTTGATCGCGCAGATGTAGATCTTTCCTTCCCGTGTGGGGTGTTCCGAGATGTCCCACAGCCACACGTTGTTCGGGGCGTCGGCGATGAACTCGTGGCGGACCACGCCGTGCTCGTCGACCACGGCCAGGAGGTCGTCGTGGGGCGCGGGGCCGGTGGAACCCGTCTTGCTGCGCTTCTTGTGGTGCGACGCGGTGATCCCGGCGATCCGGCACAGCCGGTGCACACGGTTCTCCCCGACGGTGATGCCGTGCTCGAGGTCGAGCTCGTCGGTGAGGAACCGGTAGCCCAGCGTGGCGTCGTCGGCATAGATGTCGTAGAGGATGTCGTAGAGGATGTCGTAGAGGATGTCGATGAGGTGGGCGTCGTCCCAGTCCCGCCGGCACACCGGGTCTTTGAGCCACTTGTAGTACCCCTGGGTCGAGAGCCCCAGGACCCTGCACGCCACCGCGACCGGCACCCTGATGCGGGCACCGGTCGCGGCCATCTCACGGACGAGCGGGAAGACTATTTTCCCTGCAGGTTCGCCTGGGACAGGTAGGCAGCCGCGCGACGCAGGACCTCGTTCTCCTGCTCCAGGAGCCGGATCCGCTTCTTCGCGTCGCGCAGCTCGGCATGGTCGGCGTCGGTCAGACCGGGACGGTGACCGTCCTCGATGTCGGCCTTCTTCATCCAGTTCGCCAGCGAACCTTCAGAGATGCCGAAGTCTTTCGCGATCTGAGGCAGCGGAGCCTGGCCCTTGCGGGCCACGGCCACGACGTCGTCGCGGAACTCCTTGGGATAGGGCTTTGCCACGGGGACATCCTTCCAGCGAGGCAGATCCTCACAGGTCAAGGTGTCATCAGGCATGTGGTCAGTGAGCTAGCCACCAACTTGGACGGCAGCAAAGCCGCCTCGACTACGAGTGCCCGTCGCCGAGCCGTACTGCACGGGTGCCTGCAGGCCGCAGTCCACGAGGGACTCCTGCCGGAGAATCCACTCGTCCGGGTCCCCCGAACCCGCAAGACCCGCCATGCTGCTGTCGACCGCAGAGTGGTGATCAACCCTGATCAGGCTCGCGCCATTCTCGACGCTGTTCGACGAGTCTCACCTGAGCTCGAGTCGTACTTCGCCTGCCTCTACTACGCCGGGCTGCGACCCGCGGAGGCGCGGAACCTCCGCCTGGTCAACTGCCACCTCCCGAGCGCGGGCTGGGGTCGCCTGACTCTGACAGGCTCCTACCAGTCCGTAGGAGGTGCCTTCACTGACGGTGGCGTCTCCGGTGAGGAGCGGGAGCTCAAGCATCGCGATCCGGCTGAGAGCAGAGAGGTCCCGGCACACCCCCAGCTCGTCCAGGCCCTACGGCGCCATGTCCAGGAGTTCACGCGTAGCAGCGACGGGCGCCTGTTCGTCAACCGGACTGGGACTTCAGGCGTCCCACTCCCGCCCCCGCACGAGTCCCCCGTGTCGATGAGCACCGTCTACCGCGCCTGGCACCGAGCCCGAGCAGAGGCCCTCGGCACTAGCGACTCCTTCCTCGCGCGCCGCCCCTACGACCTGCGGCACGCCGCTGTGTCGACCTGGCTCAACGCTGGAGTACCCGCAGCCCAAGTCGCCGACTGGGCCGGCCACACGGTCGCCGTTCTCCTGACCGTCTACGCCAAGTGCATCGACGGCGAGCAAGATGCCGCCCTCAAGCGCATCGAGCAGGCCACTGCTCGCTAGTTCTTCGGAGGCATTCATGCCCGGTTGGCGGCGACTGCTTGCCGCGGTCCGTGCGGAATACGTGCAGAAGTTCTGAACTGATCACTCACGCCGAGCACCGTCCGATAGACGAGTCGACGTCGATCGCACTGCTGCCGGCGACATCGCTGCAGGTCAGGGCCAGGGTCTACGTAGGTCACCTAGGTGCCCCAGGTAGGAGTCGAACCTACGACCTTTCGCTTAGGAGGCGGCTGCTCTATCCACTGAGCTACTGGGGCGCGGCCCCGCAGGGCCGGACCCATCTTGGCAGGTGGGGAGCCGCTGACCCGAACCGGCTCGGGGCAGCGCGGTCAGGGCGGAAAAGCGGCGCCGCGTCCGGCGGGTCCGTGGCGGACCTGCCGGACGCGGAGCGTTCCGGGCGACACCGTTGGCGCCGGCACGTCGCGGTGCCCACCTCCCGGTCGACCGACGGTTGCTGCGTGAGAACCGGTGGACGGCGTCGGGGCCCTGCGTGAGGGCCCGGTGGCCACGTCTGCGACACCTGTTCGATGCCCCGCATCGGTACTGGTCAATCCCACCCGACCGGGTAGCGGACGCATTCAGTCCGTGATCTGGGGCACAGGCAGGTGCCCACGTGGGAGACCCCCGACCGTCGGTCCTGCCGGAACCCGACGATCGGAGGCGCTGTGGGGGGGGTGGGCGGGGTGGACGTCGGGGGCGAAGCGAGTCCACCCCGCCACGGGAGCCGCGCGGCAGTCAGGGGTGGTGAGGGCCGCGCGGCAGCCAGGGGTCAGGCGCCCGTGAGGCGCCCTCGGAAGGTGCCGGGCGCGGCGACCGGGCCGCCGTCGCGCACCGGACGCTCGAACAGCCCGCGCGACTCCAGCTCGGGGACGAGGCCGTCGAGCACCTCGTCCAGGTAGCGACGCGTGATGATGCCGCCACCACCGTGGAAGAGCAGGAACCCGTCGCCGCCCACCTCCTCCATCGCCGCCTCCATCTGGTCGGCGACGGTGGCGGGGCTGCCGCACAGGTCGAGCGAGGTGGACTCGCCGGAGTTGCCGAGCACCTCGCGCAGCGAGGAGTCCTTGGTGAGCCGCTTGAACGTGTCGAGGATCGACTGCGCACCGTTGGTGGTGGCGTCCTCCGGCACGGGCTCGTCCTCGTCGAACTTCGAGAAGTCGATCTCGGAGATGTTGGAGAGCTGCACGATGCGCCGCAGGTAGTTGTCGGTCGCGTCGGAGTACATGCGGGCCCGCTTGGCCTGCGCCTCCTCGTCGGTCTCGCCCAGGATCGGTGTCACCATGTAGAGGACGCGGCAGCGGTCCGGGTCTCCCCCGCTCTCCGCGATGCGCGAGCGGATGCCGTCGCGGTAGGCCTTCATCGCCTCGACGCCGACCGGCACCGAGACGATCAGGTCGGCCCACTCCGCGGCGAAGTCCATGCCCGCCTTCGAGCCACCGGCCTGGCACAGCACCGGCCGATCCTGCACCGGCATCGGCGAGCCCGGCGAGACCACCTGGTGGAAGCGTCCGTCGTGGGCGACCGCACCCTGCCAGGCGGAGGTGACGACGTCGAGGTACTCGTGGGCCCGGGCGTAGCGCTCGTCGTGCTCCCACAGCTTCTCCAGCCCGACGTTCTGCGCGGCGAGGTCCTCGAAGGAGGTGACGATGTTCCAGCCGGCGCGACCGTTGCTCAGCTCGTCGAGCGAGGCCTGCAGCCGCGCGAGCCGCTCCGGCGGGTACAGGCTGGTCGACATCGTGGTGACGATGCCCAGCCGGTCGGTGGCCTGCGCGATCGCGGCGGCCAGGGGCAGCGGGTCGTGCTTGGGCGACTTCACGGTGGCCATGAACTCGGCGGTCATGTCGCCGCCGTAGTTCTCGGGCACGACCGAGGAGTCCTCGAGCATGATGAAGTCGATGCCGGCCCGGTCGAGCGTGCGGGCCATGTCCACGTAGAACTGGCCGTCCTGCCAGGCCGCGGGCTGGCCACCGTTGAACGGGCGGTTCCAGCCGGTCGGCATGTAGTTGACGAACCAGCCGAGGGTGAGCGGCTTGCTCATGGTGATGTCTCCTCGACGTTCTCAGGCGGTGGGGACGGCGGCGGGCGCGCCCGCCCCGGTGAGGCGGTCGCGCAGCAGACCACCGCGGGGCATCTCGGCCAGGTCGGCCAGCGGACCGTGCAGCCAGGCGGCGGAGTCGCTGCCGTAGGCCACGTCCCGCACGGCGTAGCCGTCGGCGGTGGTCGCCGGCAGGCTCGCGTCGGAGTCGCCGCCGACCGCCAGCAGCACCGTCGCGGTGTGCTCGCGGGCGGCGGCCACGTGCGCCTCGTCCGTGACGACGAGGACGTCGACGCCGGCCGGCACGTCCGCCCCGGGGGCGAAGCAGGCCAGCAGGGTCGGGCGACCCTGCGGCCCGGGCGGCGCGTTCAGCGGGCCGCGGCTGGCGAAGTAGGGGCCCCGGTGGTCGGGCACGTGCACCTTGCCGGCGTCCACGTACCGGCCGGTGGCCACGTCGGCGACGATCGCCCCCTCCTCCCACGAGCCCCACAGGGCCTCGGTGGCGGCGAGGTAGTCGGCTCGGGCCGCGACCAGCTCTGCCTCGGCGGCGTCGTAGGGCGTCCAACGGCCGGAGTCGTCGCCCGAGCGGCCGGTGGGGGCGGTGGTGTCGAGGAACCAGCCGGCCCGGCCGCGGCTCAGCGCGTCCAGGGTGTTGAGCGCGCGGGCCGCCAGGAACGGCGGCTGCACCCACGGGGAGAGCGAGGCGACGAGCCCGATGCGGGTGGCCGTGCGCGTGGTGAACCCGGCGAGCAGGACCGGGTCCACGGACCCGTCCCCGGGCAGGACGACGGCGTCCACGCCCGCGGCGTCGAGCTCCAGGACGAGGCGGCCCAGGCGGGCCGTGGAGTCGGTGGTGGCGAACCAGACGACGAGCGGCGCGGTGCTGGTCACGACGCCTCCTGGAGGGCGACGACCTGGAGGAAGGTGTGGAAGGGGCGCACCACCTGGTCGGGGTCCTGGTCCAGGACGTACCCGCCGGCCGCGAGCTCGCGGTACTGGATGCCGGGCCGGGCCGAGACGGTGCCGTCGACGTAGGGCGCCAGCACGTCGTGCCGCCCGCACAGGAGCAGGGTGGGCAGCGAGGTCGCCGCCAGCCGCGCGACCAGGTCGGTGCGGAACACGGCCAGGTACGCCTCGTGCCAGCGGGCGCCGGCCCGCAGCTTGTCGACGACCTCGCGGTGCTGGAGCTCGACCGACGGTGCGCACGTGGTGTCCGGGCCGTCGATCGTGCCCACCTGCTGCCAGGCGTCGACCAGGTGACCGCCACCGGGGCGGACCTCCATCCCCCGCACGGCCTCGTGCCAGGCCAGCCGTTCCTCGGTGCTCATCCCGAGTGCGCCCACCATCGTCAGCGAGCGCACCCGCTCCGGGTGCGCCGCGGCCAGGCAGATGGCCACGGCGCCCCCGGTGTGGTGCCCGAGCACGTCGACCTCGTCGAGGCCGAGCGCGTCGAGCACGGCGACCATGTCGCCCGCCCACACGTCCAGGTCGTAGTCCTCCGGCGGGGTGAAGGACATGCCGAAGCCCGGGGTGTCCGGCGCGAGGAGGGTGAACTCCTCGGCACCCTCCGCTGCCAGGAACCGCTGCGCGAACGCCTCGAACATGACGCCCGAGGCGGCCGTCTGGTGCAGCAGCAGGACGGCCCGGGGGCCCTCCCCCGCGCGGCGCAGGTGGACCTGGCCGCGAGGGGTGTCGACGTAGGAGCGGTGCATCGTCATGGGGTCGTCAACCTTCGGTGTGGGCGGGGAGGGCGGTGCTCAGAAGGAGCGGAGGTTCTCGACGAGCGTGTCGTGGCTGTACTGCGTGCGCAGCAGGCCGCGCTTCTGCAGGACGGGGGCCACGCCGTCGGTCATCTCGGCGACGGACTCACGGCTGATCGGCTGGCCGTAGATGAGGAAGCCGTCGCCGCCGACCTCCTCCATGAACTCCTCCATCTGCGAGGCGATGGCGTCGGGGGTGCCGACCATCTCGGTGGTCTGCACGCGCATGCCGGAGAAGCCCTCGCGGATGGTCCTGCCGTCCAGCTGCTTGCGCCACTCGACCAGCTGGCTCTGGTGACCGTTGGTGGAGATGTCCTCCGGGATCGGCTGGTCCGGGTCGAACTGCGACATGTCGAGCTCCATGGTGGCCGCCATGTGGGTCATCTGGACCTCGAAGTTGTGCTGCTTGCGGGCGTACCACTCCTCGTTCTTCGCCTCGGCCTCGGCCTTGGTCCGGCCGATGATCGGGTAGATGACGGGGAAGACCTTGATGTCGTCGGGGTTGCGGCCGAACGTCGCGGCGCGGGCACGGATGTCGTCGCGGTACTCCTTGGCCCGCTCGATGCCCGAGGGGATGCAGAGGATGACGTCGGCGTTCGCGGCGGCGAAGTCGCGACCGCGCGGCGAGCCGCCGGCCTGGCAGATGGCGGGGCGGCCGTTCGGGCCGGCCGGCAGGTTCAGCGGGCCACGGGACTTGAAGTACTCGCCCTCGTGGTGGATCGGGTTCACCTGGTTGAAGTCGGCGTAGTAGCCGGACTCGGCGTCGGCCAGGATCGCGTCGTTGGAGAACGAGCCCCACAGCTTCTTGACGACGTCCATGAACTCGGAGGCGATGTCGTAGCGCTTGTCGTGCTCGGGGAGCTTGTCCATGCCGTAGTTCTGCGCGGCGCGGTCCTCGGAGGAGGTGACGACGTTCCAGCCGATGCGACCGCCGGAGAGGTTGTTCAGCGTCGCGAACTGACGGGCCAGCTGGTACGGGTGGTAGAAGGTCGTCGACGCCGTGGCGATGACGCCCATGTGCTCGGTGACCTCGAGCAGCGCGGCCGCGGCGGCCACCGGGTCCATCTTCGGGGCGTAGCGAGCGTGCTTGAGCTCGATCTCCGCGGTGCCCTGGTAGATGTCGGAGACCATCAGGGAGTCCTCGATCATGAGGAAGTCGAACCCGGCGCGCTCCAGGTTGCGGACCATGTCCTTGTAGAAGCGCAGGTTGAAGTAGTTCTTCGTGGAGTCGTAGCCCGAGTACGGGGTCTTCCACTCCGGGGCGGCGAGGTTGCCGAACCAGCCAAGACGGAACGGGTCGATGGCCATGGTGAGTCCTCTCTTGCCGGCGACGGCGCCGGGTGCGGTGCAGGTGCTGCTGGGGTGCGGGTCAGGGGTGGTGCTGCTGGGTGCTGCTGGGTTGCTGCTGGGTTGCTGCGGGGGGATTCAGGCAGGGGGACGGGGCGGGGAGCCCCGTCAGGCGGCTCCCTCGGTCGCCGACGCGGTGACGGCGGCGTGGTCGAGCTCGCTCGCGGCGAGCAGCGACTCCTCGGTGAGGTCGGCGCCGGAGAGCTCCGCGACGATCCGGCCCTCGTGCAGCACGAGGACGCGGTGGCAGATGGCGGCGAGCATCTCGTGCTCGCCGGAGAAGACCAGGACGGCCGAGCCGCTGCTCGCGGCGTCCATGGCGCGGCCCAGGAGGTCCTTCGCGGCGCCCGGGTCCACGCCCTGGGTCGGCTCGTCGAGCAGCAGGACCTGCGGGTCCAGCTGCATCCACTTGCCGAAGACGATCTTCTGCTGGTTGCCGCCGGAGAAGCCGCCGAGGGGGCGCTCGGGGTCGTGCGGGTGCACGCCCACGCCGGCCATGAGCTCCTCGGCCTTCGCCCGGATCAGGCTGTTGCTCACGCTGCCGCGCTTGCGCAGCTGCGGGACGACGGGGAGCGTGATGTTCTCCTCGGCCGAGCCGGCGACCCAGATGCCGTCGCGCAGCCGGTTGCCGGGCACCAGGACCATGCCGGCGTCGATGACCCGCGACGGCGTGGCGCCCGTGAGGTCCGCGCCGTCGACGAGCACGGTGCCGGACACGGTCTCGGTGGCGCCGCCGAGCAGGTTGGCCAGCTCCTCCTGGCCCATGCCGGCCAGGCCGGTGAAGCCGACGACCTCGCCGGCGGCCACGTGGAAGGTGGCGTCGCGGACGACGGGGCCGGTGAGGGCGTCCACCGCGACCCGGACCTCGCCCGGGGTGACGTTCGGCGGGTCGGGGTAGAACTCGTCCATCCGACGGCCGAGCATCGCCGCGACGATCTCGGCGCGGTCGGTGTCCTCGATCCGGGTCTCCAGGACGTCGCGGCCGGCGCGCATCACGGTGGCGCGGTCGCAGACCTCCATCACCTCGGCGAGGCGGTGGCTGATGAAGATGACGGCGCTGCCGAGGTCGGCCACGGTGCGCATCAGCGTCAGCAGCCGGTCGGCCTCCGGCTTGGGCAGCGCCGCCGTGGGCTCGTCCAGGATGAACAGCTGGCCGGCCGCGTCGTCGGGCATGAGGCGCATGGCCCGGACGACGGCGACCAGCGCCCGCTCGGACGGGCTGAGCGTCGAGACCTTGGCGTCGAGGTCGAAGTGGAAGCCGACCCGGTCCATCAGCTCGGTGTAGATCCTGCGCTCGCGCCGGTTGTTGACCGGCAGCAGCAGCCTGGTGCCGTAGCGGGCGTTGGCGCCGAGGTTCTCGAGCACCGTCATCTCGTCGACCAGGCCGATGTCCTGGTGGATGACGGCGATGCCGTGCTCGTGGGCGGCCTCGACCGGGAGGTGGACCTGGCGGTCGTAGACCTCGACCGTGCCGGAGTCGGGGCCGATGACCCCGGTCAGGGACTTCACGAGGGTGGACTTGCCGCAGCCGTTCTGGCCGAGCAGGGCGTGGACCTCGCCGACCCGGACCGTGAGGTCGAGGTGCTCGAGGGCGACGGCGCCGCCGTAGGTCTTGCGCAGGGAGCGGACCTTCAGCGCCGGGGCCGGGCCGGCCTGCTCCACGGGGAGGCGGGTCGCGGTGCTCACTTGGCACCACCGGCGCGGCGACGTCCGGCGATCTTCGCGGCGGCGACCGAGAGCATCAGCGCGAGGCCGTAGAAGAGGTTGGTCACCCAGGTCTCGGCGCCGAGGATCTGCAGCGCGGTGATGCCGACGGTGAGCAGGTAGAGGGCAGCGATGGTGCCCCAGGCGTTGAAGCGGCCGACGGTGATGGCGGTGGAGCCGAGGAACGCGGCGGCGAACGGCTGGAGCATGTACTGGCCGCCGGCCGAGGGGTCGACCGCGCCGAAGTAGCCGAAGAAGCAGACGCCGAGGAACGCGGCGAGCAGGCCCGAGACCACGTAGGCGCCGGTGCGGATGCGGTTGACCGGGATGCCGGCGAGGGTGGCGGCGTTGCGGTTGCCACCGATGAAGAGCGAGTACCGGCCCAGCGGGGTGCGCTGGTAGACGTACCAGAGCACGATCACGAGGATCCACGCGTACCAGGTGATCAGGGGGATGCCGGCGATCTGGGAGCGGGAGAAGTTGATGAACCCGTCCGAGGCGCCGGCCACGATGCGGCTGTCGGTGATGAGGTAGCTCAGGCCGGCGAGCGCCGTGTAGGAGCCGAGGGTGGCGACGAAGGAGTCGACGCCGATCCGCACCACCAGCAGGGCGTTGACCAGGCCGACGCAGGCGCCGAGCGCCAGCGCCAGCGGGATGGCCACGGCCGGCGAGGTGCCGTTGGTGGTGAGCTGGCCGATGACGGCGGCCGAGGCGACCATCGTCTGCGAGATCGAGAGGTCGAAGTCGCCCATGCGCAGCACCACGGTGGCGGTGAGGGCGAGGAGGAGCACCAGCGACTGCGCGTTCAGCATGGTGGTGAACAGCGAGGCGGTGCGGAACTGCGGGATCGTGGCCATGCAGACGGCGACGAGGACGACGAGGGCGCCGACGAGCGCCCACTTCTCGAACAGGCCGCTGACGTCGGTCTTGCGACGGGCGGCGCTCTTCTCCGGCGTGCCGGAGCCGGCGGGCGCGGTGGTGGACGTGGCCATGGGTGGCTCTCCTCGGGAGGGGCGGGGCGCTGCTGGGAGGTGGTGCCCGCGACGCGGGAGCGGGACGGACCGCCCGCCCCCGCGTCAGGGAGTGCTGCTGGTGCTTCTGGGGGCTGCTGGTCAGCCGTTCCAGGCCTCGGTGAAGGCGGACTGGAAGTCGACGTACGCGGGCCAGATGTCCTCGGTCGAGCCGTCGCCGACGGTCTCGGAGTCGATGATCCGGGTCGGGATCACGTAGCCGGGGGCGTCCTCACCGGTCATCGCGCGGAGCAGGTCGTCGACCGAGAGCCAGCCGAGCCAGTCGGTCGGCGGGGTGCCGACGGTGACGTCCTGGGTGCCGTCGAGGACCCAGGCGATGTTGGCCTCCAGGCCGTCACGGGAGATGACCTTGGCGTCCGAGCCGGCGGCCGCGATCACGGGGGTCACGTAGGTGACGGCGGAGTCCCACACCGGGATCACGTAGTTGGTGTCGGGGTTCTTCTGCAGGGAGGACTGCAGCTGGGCGCCGACGTCCGTGGCCGCGTTGGCCAGGTCGATGTCGAGCATGTCGACGTTGCAGTCGGAGCACTCGGCCTTGATCTCGGCCTCGGCGGCGGTGGCCATGAGGTCCCACACCTTGATGGCGGAGGAGTAGATGATCGAGATGGTGGCGTCGCAACCGGAGTCGGCGAGCGCCCAGTCGGCCATCGTCGCGCCGTCGGCGGAGAAGTCCGAGGTCAGGTTGCCGTAGAGACCCTCGGCGAGCTCGTCGTCGGGGTCGGAGTTCAGCGTGTTCTGCACCGGGATGCCGGCGGCGTCGGCGTCGGCCAGGGCCGAGGAGACCACCGAGGGGTCGATGCCGACGAGGATGATGCCGGCCGCGCCCTGGGCGATGGCCTGCTCGATGCCCTCGTTGTAGCGGTTGGTGGAGCCCTGGCCGTCGTAGGACTTCACGGAGACGCCGGCGGCGTCCGCGGCCTCCTCGACACCGGCCAGCATGTCGGAGCTGAACTGGTTCATGGTGACGGTGATGAACCAGATGGTCTCGCCGGAGACGGCGTCCAGGTCGATCGGGCTGTCCGGGGCGAGCAGGTCCACCTCGGCGGAGGCGGCCTCGACCTTGGGCTGCACCGAGTCGACGCAGGACTGCTGGGCGTCGGTCAGGTCGGCGGTGCTGGCGCTGCTCGAGTCGTCACTGGCTTCGGTGGCGCTCGTGCAGGCGGTCATCGACAGGGCGAGCGCGGTGGCCGCGGCGGCCAGGGCGATCGTGGTGCGACGGGGCTTCATGTGGTCTCCGTGTGGGTCAGGGGTGAGAGCGGGGAGCAGGCCCTCCCGAGCGGTGAGGTGAAGTCCAGTCGGTTGCGGTTTCCCTCCCGTGCCGCCGCCATTCAGCGTTCATTGCGCCCGGTTTCGGGCGGCGTGGTCACGGCGTAATACGCCGTTTCGGCCCCGCTCCCCCGCCTGCGGAGGGCCTCGGGTCACGGCGGACAAGGACGTGTGACCTGGCACGTGGGGCCATGTCCGCGCCCCGACGGGACGCTCGCGGGCCCTCCGGCCCCCTTGCGCCGGGACGCAGGGCCCCCGTGGCGCACCCGGTGCGGGGCAGGCGCGTCCCCGATGCGCACCTGGTGCGTGGCCGTCCGGAGGCCCGAGGGCCCCGCACCGGCCGGTGCGGGGCCCTCGAGGGAGGCGGCGGCGGACGGCGTCAGAGGCCGTGCGGCCCGCCGACCGGGAAGGAGACGCGGTCGGCGCGGTAGTGGCTGAAGGTGTACTCGTAGGGCACGCCGTCGGTGCCGTGCAGCACCTGCTCGCGCATGAGCACCGGCGCACCCTCGCGCAGGTCGAGCAGGCGGGCGGTGTCCGCGTCCACCGCGACGGCGTCCACCACCGTGTCGATGTGGCCGAGGTCGACGCCGAAGACGGAGCGGAAGGCGTCCGCCAGGCTCGGGCAGGTGGCCCAGCGCGCCGGCTGCTGGTAGCCGGGCCGGTAGTAGGCGATCCGCACGCCGATCGGCTCGACGCCGTGGGGGCGGACCCGCTCGAAGACGTGCTCGACCAGCCCCACGGACTCCGCGGTGATCTCGAGTCGCTTGCGGATGAGCGGGGTGGACGGGACGATCCGGTCGTCGGTGATGCGCACCATGAACCCGGCCGGCGCCTGCCACGGGAGGATGTCGTCGACGGGGACCTGGTAGTAGTCCTGCGCCACGCGGGTGCCGCTGCGGCGCTGACGGACCACGAGGCCCTCGGCCGCGAGCTGCTGGAGGGCGAGGCGGACGCTGGCGCGGGAGACGCCGAACGTCTTGATCAGGTGGTCCTCGACGAGCTGCTCGTCGTTGATGAGGAAGCCGGAGCGGATGAGGCTGCGCACGTGCTCGTAGGCACGGCGCACCTGGTTGGACGGGGCCGGTTCGCGATGCGAGGCCACGGAGAGCTGAGCGGGCACGGGGCACTCCTCCGGGGGGATGAAGACGGCCGGGGAAGCGACCGCTCCTCCACGGTAGGAAGACCCTGTTTCAAGCCCGTAACGCAGCACCACACGCGTCGTCTTTTAACGTGGCGTGCGTCACGGCAAGCGCCTGACCTGCCAAGACGCTCCCGACAGATGTCGGGTAGGAGTGGTCTCAGGCCGGCACGGGGGTGGTCGCCCGACCCGCGGGCACGACGCTGTGCCGCGGGTGCGGGGACGAGGGGGGCCGGGTCAGCCGGCGAGCGCGGCGAACGCCGAGCGGTGCCACACGAGGGGCGCGTGGTCGAAGTCCGAGCGCAGGTTGTGCACGCGCAGCACGATGATGTCGTGGTCGCCGGCCGGGTAGGTGTGCTCGACCGAGCACTCCATCCACACCGGGGCCTTCTCGAGCAGGATCGCACCCTCGTCCGTGGTGTGGGTCTCCAGACCGGCGAAGCGGTTGGACTTGTCCTTCGAGGCGAGCTGGCGGGTGCTCTCGGCGTGGGTCTCACCGAGGATGGAGACGCCGATCTTCTCGGCCTCGGCGAGGACCGGCCACGTGGTGGAGGTCTTCTGCACCGCGAACATCACCAGCGGCGGGTCCTGGGAGACACCGACGGTGAAGGACGAGGCGACGAGCACGGTCTGCTCACCGTCCACGACGGCGGCGAGAGCGGCGACGCCGCAGGGGAATCCGGAGAACGACGTGCGCAGCGCGGTGACGTCGCCGACGGCCTGCATCATGCGGGGACCTCCTGGTCGAGGGGAGCGAGGGCGTGGACGGTGGTCGACCAGCGCTCGACGAACGCCTCGAGGGCGCCGTCGGTCTCGTAGGCCTTGTCCAGCAGGTAGAGCGCTGCGGTGGGGCAGCTGGCACCGAGCTCGGCGAGCACGGGCTTGAGCGTGAGCTCGGGGGCCATGGCGTGGGCCGGGCCGGCGCCGAGCATGAGCGGGACGACGACCTTGCCGGCGAGGCCGGTGCCGCCGTCGAACTGGTCGAGGAAGCACTTGAGCAGGCCCGTGTAGGTGGCCTTGAAGGTCGGGGACGCGACGACCACGAGCGTGGCCTCGGCGATCTTCTCCTTCGCGGCGGCGACGGCCGGGTCGCCCCAGCCCAGCACGCCCGGCCCGATCTCGGCGACCTCGACCACGTCGGGCTCGTAGCCCAGGGCGGTCAGCAGGGCCTCGGCGGCGGCACGGGTGCGGGACTGCGGCTTCGGGTTGCCGATGACGGCGACGGCCTTCACGGGCTGCTCCCTTCAGGGTGCGACGGCGGGGATGCGCGTCAGGCCCTGCTGGGGTGGGGGCCCGGACGGCTGCGGCCACCTCTGTGACCACGACATCCATGGTGGCCGCTCGTTGTTAGACGCCGATTGCGCCGCCACCGTCACCTGTTAAGCCGTCGTGGCGCCGCCCCGGACGCCGCTCCCACCGCAGGCTGCGCGCCTCCGGCGCAGGTCAAGCCGCCGTCGTCCGCGCCCCCGCCGCAGGCATTACGCCGCTTCCCGCTCGCCCTCGGGCGCGGCGGGGCCGCCCCTCGAGGGCGTCACCGGGTCACGCCGGGACGGTCTCGAACCGGATGCCCAGGTCCTCCAGCCGGGCCAGCAGGTTCTCCCCCATCGCCTGCGCGGTGGTCAGGCTGCCGCCCTGCGTCGGGTTGTCGTCCAGGGCCAGGCACAGCCCGGCCGACGCCAGCATCCGCGCGGTCTCGGTGTAGCCCGGGTCCCCTCCGGACACACGGGAGTGCTGGACGCGGTCCTCGGACTCGGCCACCACGTCCACGGTGAACCAGGACCGCGCCCGCCGCTCCGCGGAGGGGCCGGAGCCGGCCGGCAACCGCCGCAGGAGCGCCTCGCGCAGGGGCGGCACCTGGGCCGCCACCGCGAGACCGGCGGCGCCGGCCGCGCCACCGGCGGCCCAGCGCAGCGTCTTCGTGCCGGCGTAGTGGCTGTAGGTGAACGCGGGCCCGTAGAGGTCGAGCGCGCGGGCGCTGCGGGCCACGACCTGCGGGTCGATGGTGGGCAGCGGCACCAGCCAGAAGCCCAGCAGCGGGTCGCGGTGCGGGCGACCGGCGGTGGCGCGGACGCGGCGCCCCGCCCCGCCCGCGGCGCGCTTCTCCATCGCCCGGCGACGCCCGGCGGCCTCCTTCATCTCCCGTGCGCGGGAGAAGGCGCCCAGGGCGGAGTGGAACGTGCCGCCGGAGAACTGGGCCGAGGCGCGGACGACGCCGCGCGCCTCCACCGGCCCGGTCGGCTGCAGGGCGCGCATCGCGTGCAGCACGCCGAGGTCGTGGGGCACGGAGTCGAAGCCGCAGGCGTGCACGATGCGGGCGCCGGTGCGCACGGCCGTGCTGTGGTGCCGCACGTACATGAGGTCGACGAACTCGGGCTCGCCGGTGAGGTCGACGTAGTCGGTGCCCGTCTCGGCGCACGCCGCCACGAGCGGCTCGCCGTGCTGGAGGTACGGCCCGACCGTGGTCACGACCACCTTCGCGCGGGAGACCAGCTCGGCGGTGGCCGCGGGGTCGGTGAGGTCGAGCTCGAGCAGCGGCAGCTCGGCCAGCTCGGGGCGGATGCCGGCGAGCCGGTCCCGCACCGCGGCCAGCTTGTCGGGGCTCCGGCCGGCGAGGGCCCAGCGCAGGCCCTCAGGGGCGTGCTCCGCCAGGTGGTCGGCCGTGAGGCCACCGGTGAAGCCGGTGGCGCCGATGAGCAGCAGGTCGAAGTCGGGCATGGTCGCATCGTGCCAGGGATGTGACGCCGCTCCCACCGCCCTCCGCCGGCCGCACCCCGGGCCCGGTCTCGCGACGGCCGTGGCCGGCCTCCTCGCCAAGCAGCCGCGGGCACGTGCGGCGAGCTCGGGGCTCGGGCGTGGCCGCCCTCGCACCTCGATCACCGGAGCCCCGGGGGTCGAGCAGCGAGGAGCCCCGGCGACGAGCGCACCTCGAGACCACCACGCCGTACGCTCGAGGCATGTGCCGCAACATCCGCCAGCTCCACAACTTCGAGCCGCCGGCCACCACGTCCGAGGTGGAGGCCGCGGCGCTGCAGTACGTCCGCAAGGTCTCGGGGAGCACCAAGCCCTCGCAGGCCAACCAGGAGGCGTTCGACCGCGCGGTCGCCGAGGTCGCCCACGCGACCCAGCACCTGCTGGACGCCCTGGTCACCACCGCCGCACCCAAGGACCGCGAGGTGGAGGCGGCCAAGGCCCGCGCCCGCGCGCAGGAGCGGTACGCGCGTTGACCGAGGCCTCCCCGGGCGCCGCGGCGCCACCCGTCCGCGTCCCGTCCGTGTCCCCCGCGCTCGTCGCGGTCCCGACCCGGGCGGTCGCACCGGCGGGCTGGGAGCCCGAGCCCTCCTGGTCCGCGCCCGGTCAGGTGCAGCGCGCAGCCGACCTGCTCGTCGGCCGCCACCTCGTCGTCCTCACGGGCGCGGGGCTCTCCACCGACTCCGGCATCCCCGACTACCGCGGCCCCGGTGCGCGCCCGCGCAGCCCGATGACGTTCGCGGAGTTCGTCTCCGGGCCCGTCGCGCGCCGGCGGTACTGGGCGCGCAGCCACGTCGGGTGGGGCCGGATGCGCCAGGCCGACCCCAACGCCGGCCACCGGGCGGTGGCCCGGCTCGGCGCCGACCTGGTCATCACCCAGAACGTCGACGGCCTGCACGAGCGCGCGGGCACGGACCCGCTGGTCGCGCTGCACGGCCGCATCTCCGAGGTCGTCTGCCTCTCCTGCCGAACCCTGACCTCGCGAGCGGACCTGCACGAGCGGCTGACCGCCCTCAACCCGGGCTACTTCGAGGCGCACGCGGACGCGGCGGTCAACCCGGACGGCGACGTGGAGCTGGACGACACCAACGGCTTCGTCGTCCCCGACTGCGAGGTGTGCGGCGGCATCCTCAAGCCACACGTGGTGTTCTTCGGCGAGAACGTGGAGGCGCCGGTGGTCGCGCGCTGCTTCGCCGCGGTGGACGCCCTCTCCCCCGCCGACGGCGCCGTGCTGGTCGCCGGCTCCAGCCTGGCGGTGATGAGCGGCCTGCGGTTCGTCCGCCGGGCGGCCCGCGCCGGCGTGCCCGTGGTGATCGTGAACCGCGGCTGGACCCGCGGCGACGCGCTCGCCGACGTGCGGGTGCAGGGCGGCGTCGCCGACGTGCTCACCACCGTGGCAGACGCCCGGCGCTGAGCCCCGGCCACCGGCGAGGACGGTCAGTCGTCGTCGCGCTCGGCCCAGCGCCGCCGGAGCTCGCCGAGCAGGTCCACGACCGAGCGCTCGTCGTCCGGGCCGGGCGGGGAGCCCTCCTCGGGCGCGCGTGGTGCGACGTGCAGCATCCGGTCGCGCACCTGCTCGGGCGGCACCCGGGCGTCCCGACGCAGCACGTAGACGGTGTCCTCGAGCTCGAAGCGGAGGTCGAGCACGGTGGCGGTGTGGTACTCGCCCTCGGGGTCGACCAGCATCACGACCTCCCCGGGCTCGAGCCCCCGACCCAGCGCGGTCTCGGAGTGCCGCAGCACGAAGTCGGCCCCGGTCGCGGGGTCCAGCGGGTGCGCGGGGTCGCTGTGCTCGCCGAGCAGGTCGACGGGCATCGTGACAGCGATCAGCTCCACGACGCCCCCCTCCTCGCCCGGGCCGAGCACGACCCGTCACGGCGGTCGCCCCCCGCGCCCGCTGTGCGCTCACGGTAGGGCAGCCCCCGGGCACCGACAAGGCGGGCACCCGTGCCGGTGGACGCGCGTCCACCGCGGGGACGAGCGGTCACCCCCGCGGCGGCGAGGCCAGGCTCAGGAGCAGCGGGAGACGAAGATGTGCTGCGCCGCCTCGTCCGAGATCTCGGCGGACTCCCCGCCGGCGGAGACGAGGTAGCCGGCGTCGGTGGCGCCGGCGGAGACCGTCTTGTCGGGGCGCGCGCCGACCCGACGCAGGGCGCTCATCAGGGCCTCGTCCTTCTGCATCTCCTCGGAGATGCGGCGGACCAGCACCATCACCTCGCCGCCCAGGCCGACGACCTTGGCCAGCGGCTCCACGCCGTCCATGAACTGCTCGCCGGACGGGCTGCTGCCGAGCTCGTCGAGGCCCGGGATCGGGTTGCCGTAGGGGGACTCGGTGGGGTTCTCGAGCAGCTCCAGGAGCCGCTTCTCCACGGTCTCGGACATGACGTGCTCCCAGCGGCACGCCTCCTCGTGGACCATCTCCCAGTCGAGGCCGATGACGTCGACGAGCAGGCGCTCGGCGAGCCGGTGCTTGCGCATGACGCGCGTGGCCAGCATCCGACCCTCGTCGGTCAGCTCCAGGTGGCGGTCGCCCTCGACCGTGAGCAGGCCGTCGCGCTCCATCCGGGCGACGGTCTGGGACACGGTGGGACCGCTCTGGTGCAGCCGCTCGGCGATCCGGGCGCGCAGCGGGACGATGCCCTCCTCGACCAGCTCGTAGATGGTCCGCAGATACATCTCGGTGGTGTCGATCAGGTCGCTCACGCCGACTATTCTCCCTCATCGTCAGGGTCGCTTCGACCCGCGCCCCCTCCCCCCGCTGGAAGGGCGTGCTGACGAGCCGGGGTCACCGTGACACACCACGCCGACGCCCGCCACACGAAACCCCCGGGGCGGTGCCCGCGCTCGCGGACCGGGTGAGCAACCTCGCGCCCCGCGGCTGGCAGCCTCGGGGGATGACCTCGGTGATGTGGTTCCGCCGCGACCTGCGGCTCGCCGACAACCCCGCCCTCCGCGCGGCGGCCGACGACGGCCCCGTGCTCCCGCTGTTCGTGCTCGACGACCGGCTCTGGGGCCCGGCCGGCCCGAGCCGGCGTGCCTACCTCGCGGCCAGCCTGCGGTCGCTGGACGCCTCGCTGCGGCAGCGGCACGCCGGCCTCGCCGTCGTCCACGGGGACCCGGTGGAGCAGGTCGTGGCCGCCGCCCGCGCCGCGGGTGCGGGCGCCGTGCACCTCGCCGCCGACTACGGCCCCTACGGCAGCGCCCGCGACGAGGCCGTGGAGAAGGCGCTGGCCGACGCCGGGATCGACCTGGTGCGCACCGGCTCGCCCTACGCCGTGGCACCCGGACGGGTCACCAACGGCTCCGGCGACCCGTACAAGGTGTTCACCCCGTTCTCGAAGGCGTGGGCCGACCACGGCTGGCGCGCGCCCGTCGACGCCCCGAGCGGCGGCTCGTGGCTGACGCTGGAGGACCTGAGGGGCAAGGACGGCGCCGGCCCGCTGCACCCGGTGGACGTCCCGGACGTCGACCTGCCCGAGGGCCTCGCCCTGCCCGAGGCCGGGGAGGCAGCCGCCCTGCGCCAGTGGGAGTCGTTCCTCGACGACCTCGACGCCTACGACGAGCAGCGCAACGACCCCGGCAAGGACGCCACCAGCCGGATGTCGGTGCACCTGAAGTACGGCGAGGTCCACCCGCGCACGCTGCTGGCCGAGCTCGGGCAGCGCCGCTCGGCCGGCGCGCGCTCGTACCGCAGCGAGCTCGCGTGGCGGGAGTTCTACGCCGACGTGCTGGCCCAGAAGCCGGAGACCGCGCGCGAGTACCTGCGCCCGGAGTTCGCGCGGATGACCTACGACCGCCCGGGCGAGGACTACGACGCGTGGTGCGAGGGCCGCACCGGCTTCCCGATCGTCGACGCCGGCATGCGCCAGCTGCGCGCGACCGGCTGGATGCACAACCGGGTGCGGATGATCGTGGCCAGCTTCCTGGTCAAGGACCTGCACCTGGAGTGGCAGCACGGCGCACGCCACTTCATGCGGTGGCTGGTCGACGGCGACCTGGCCTCCAACCAGCACGGCTGGCAGTGGACGGCCGGCTGCGGCACCGACGCCGCGCCGTACTTCCGCGTCTTCAACCCCACCAGCCAGGGCAAGAAGTTCGACCCGCGGGGCACCTACGTGCGCCGCTGGGTCGAGGAGCTGGCCGACCCCCAGCAGGTGCCCGACCCGCACGAGCCGGACGCGGAGACCCGCGACCTGGTCGGCTACCCGCACCCGCTGGTGGACCACAAGGCCGAGCGGCAGGAGTCGCTGGACCGGTGGCAGGCCATCCGCTGACCAGCCCTCTCCCCGCTCCGCGCACCACCGACGCAGCCCCGGGAGCGTCCCAGGATGCAAGCGCTCTCGCGCGGGAGGTTTACCGGTAACATCCGATGTGCGAGAGTGAGTGCATGGCTGGCAACGACGCATCCATCGACCCGACCCCCACCGGCGCCGAGTGGTGGCGCCACGCGGCGATCTACCAGGTGTACCCCCGCTCCTGGGCGGACGCCGACGGCGACGGCGTGGGTGACCTCCCGGGCATCACCGCCCACCTGGAGCACCTGCGCGACCTCGGCGTCGACGCCCTGTGGATCTCCCCCTTCTACCGCTCCCCCCAGGCCGACCACGGCTACGACGTGTCCGACTACCAGGACATCGACCCGCTGTTCGGCACCCTCGAGGACGCCGACGCCCTCGTCGCCCGCGCCCACGAGCTGGGCCTGAGGCTCATCGTGGACCTCGTCCCGAACCACTCCTCCGACCAGCACGAGTGGTTCCAGGCGGCACTGCGCGCCGAGCCGGGCAGCCCGGAGCGCGCCCGCTACCTCTTCCGCGACGGCACGGGCGAGGGCGGCCTGGAGCCCCCGAACAACTGGGAGTCCGTCTTCGGCGGCTCCGCGTGGGACCGCGTGGCCGAGCACCCGGACGGCCGCGACGACGACCCGCAGTGGTACCTGCACCTGTTCGACTCCTCCCAGCCCGACTTCGACTGGCGCAACCCTGAGGTCGGCGACATGTTCGAGGGCGTCCTGCGCTTCTGGCTCGACCGTGGCGTCGACGGCTTCCGCGTGGACGTGGCGCATGGCCTGTTCAAGGAGGAGTCGCTGCGCGACCAGGTGCGCCCCGAGGGCGCCAAGGGCGGGGCCACGGCCGGCGAGGAGGCGGGCTCCATGGTCGAGCGCGCCGCGCTGGACGAGCCGATGTGGGACCAGCCGGAGGTGCACGAGGTCTACCGCCGCTGGCACCAGGTGCTGGCCGAGTACCCCGGCGACCGGATGATGGTCGCCGAGGCCTGGACCGCCACCGCCGAGTCGATGGCCCGCTTCGTCCGCCCCGACGAGTACCAGCAGACCTTCAACTTCGCCTGGCTGCTGGCCCCGTGGTCGGCCGAGAAGTTCGCGAACGTCGTCACCCACACCTTCGACGCCCTCGAGCCCGTCGGCGCGACCCCGACGTGGGTGCTCTCCAACCACGACGTCATCCGGCACGTCACCCGCTACGGCGGCGGCACCCAGGGCCTGGCCCGCGCCCGCGCGGCCACGATGACGATGCTGGCGCTGCCCGGCTCGGCGTACCTCTACCAGGGCGAGGAGCTCGGCCTCGAGCAGGTCGACGTGGCCCCCGAGGACCGCACCGACCCCAGCTGGCTGCGCACCAAGGACACCGACGCCCCCGAGATCGGCCGCGACGGCTGCCGGGTGCCGATGCCGTGGTCGGGCGACTCCGCCCCCTTCGGCTTCGGCCCGGGCACCGGCCAGCCCTGGCTCCCGCAGCCCTCGGGCTGGGGCAGCCTCACGGTGGCCGCGCAGGAGACCGACCCCGAGTCGACCCTCGCGTTCTACCGGCGCACGCTGGCCGCCCGCCGCGACCTCGCGGACCTCCCCGCGTCCGTGAAGGTGGTCGTCGACGGCGACGTCCTCAGCTTCACCCGCGGCGACCTGACGGTCGCGCTCAACTGCGGCACCGCGGACGCGGCGCTGCCGGACGGCGAGGTCGTGCACGCCAGCGGTCCGGTCGACGGCACGCTGCCGGCCGACACCGCCGTCTGGGTGCGCGGCTGACGCACCCGGCACGGCAACGACGAGACCCCCTCCGCCTGCGGGCGGAGGGGGTCTCGGTCGTCGTGGGCCCGGGTGCGGCCGGGGGCGGGCCGCTCAGGCTCCGGCCGGGTCCGGCTCCGGGCGTCCGGTGAGGGCCTCGTTGTAGCGCCCCAGCTGCACGGCCAGGCGCTCCACCTCGTCGTCGGACCAGCCCTCGAGCTGGTCGGAGACCCACTGCCGGCGGACCTCCTTAATGGGCTCCAGGCGCTCGCGGGCCAGCGGCGTCACGCTCAGCAGCGAGGCGCGGCCGTCGTCGGGGTCCGGGTTGCGCACCACGAGGCCGAGGTCGACCAGGTGGCTGACCTGACGGCTGATCGCGCCCTTGTCGATGTCGAACAGCTCGGCCACCACGGAGGCCCGCAGCGGACCCTGCTCCTGGAGGTAGCTCAGCATCAGGTACGAGGCGGGCTGGAGGTCCGGGTGCACCGCGCTGGCACGCGAGTTGATCACCTTGCGCACGCGACGGATCAGCACGCCCACCTCCTGCTCCAGGCGCATGAGGGTGTCGGCTCGCGGGGTCGTCGGGCTCGCTGGTGGCGTCATCAGACGTCGAGCGTAGCCGCCGCAGCGGTCCGCGGCGCGCGGTCCCCGTCATCCGTGGACGCCGCGTCCCGGGCGGGCTCCTCGCGCACCGGGCCGTTGGACGTGCGCAGCTCGACCTTCGGCATGGCCAGCACGGCGACCAGGGCGATCACCGCGAGGGGCGCCGCGACCAGGAAGACGTGGGCGAAGCTCTCGCCGTAGGCGGCCTCGACCACGGCCAGGACGGGGGCGGGCAGCGAGTCCAGGTCGGCCAGCGCGGAGGACGAGCCGGTCGCGCTGACGCCGAGGTCGGCCAGGCCGGAGGCGATCTTGCCGGCGACCTGGTGGGAGAGCAGGGCCCCCAGCGCGGAGACGCCGATCGAGCCGCCCAGGGTGCGGAAGAAGGCGGCGACGGACGAGGCGACGCCGATGCGGTGCAGGGGCACCGCGTTCTGCACCACGAGGACGAGGTTCTGCATCGTCGAGCCCATGCCGACGCCCAGCACCGCCATGAAGGCCCCCACGACGACCAGCGAGGTGGTCTCGTCGATGGTGGAGAGCAGGCCGAGGCCCACCACGACCAGCGCCATGCCGCCCACCAGCCACGGCTTCCAGCGGCCGTTGGCGGTGATGACGCGCCCCGAGACGATGCTGGAGACGAGCAGCCCGCCGACCATGCAGACGGTCATGAGGCCGGCCTCGGTCGGGGACATGCCGCGCGCGGTCTGGAAGTACTGCGAGAGGTAGACGGTCGAGCCGAACATCGCGACGCCGACGAGCGCGGAGGCGATCACGGCCAGCACGATGGTGCGGTCGCGGAACAGGTCGAGCGGGATGATCGGGTCGCGGGCGACCTTGCCCTCCACCAGGACGGCGGCGGCCAGCACGACGACGGCACCGGCGACCATCAGCACGGTGGTCAGGGAGCCCCAGGCGAACTGGTCGCCGGCGAGGCTGACCCAGATCAGCAGCAGGCTGACGCCGCCGACGACGAGGAACGAGCCCAGGACGTCGGGGTGCACCTCGCGGCGGACGGTGGGCAGGTGCAGCGTGCGCTGGAGGACGACGAAGGCGGCGACCGCGAACGGCAGGCCGAGCCAGAACACGCCCCTCCAGCCGAGGGCGGAGTCCACGATCACGCCGCCGATGAGCGGGCCCGAGACGGTGGCCACGGCGAAGACCGCGCCGATGTAGCCGCTGTAGCGGCCGCGCTCGCGCGGGCTGACGATCGTGCCGATCACCACCTGCACCAGCGCGAGGATGCCGCCGGCACCCAGGCCCTGGAGCACGCGGGCCCCGATGAGCACCTCCATGGACGGCGCGAACGACGCGATCACCGAGGCGATCGTGTAGAGGACCAGCGCGACCTGGACCAGGCCCTTCTTGCTGACCAGGTCGGACATCTTGCCCCACAGGGGCGTGCTCACCGTGGTGGCCAGCAGGGTCGCCACGACCACCCACGTGTACCCGGTCTGCGAGCCGTCCAGGTCGGCGACGATGCGCGGCAGCGCGTTGGTCACGACGGTGCTGGAGAGCATCGCCACGAACATGGCCAGCAGCAGGCCCGACATCGCGGTCAGGATCTCGCGGTGCGTCATCTGCTGGATCTCACCGGGGTGGTGGTTCTCCGGGTGCGGGGCGGTCTGCGTCAAGGGGGCCTCGGGGTGTCGACGGGGATGGTTGCCGGGCACAACTGTATGCGATAGGCAGGTATTCCCGATGGTCGGCTCCGCCGACATGTCGCCGGACTTATACCCCTGTTCTTCACTCCTCGACTCGGCCCGGGCGTTCGCTGCGCTCACGGCCCGCACGCTCGTCTCGTCCCTGCAGAACAGGCGTCGCCCGACGACGCTTCACGAGTCCGGAAAGCACGATCCCCAGAGGCACAGGGGGATGTGCCTCTGGGGACCAGTCAGCAGAGGGGCATGAAGCGTTCGTGCGCGACGCCTGTTCTACAGCGAGGATGGCGAGGTGCCGACCGCGAGCCTGCGAGCGTCGGTGCCGAGAGTTCCGAGCGCAGAACAGGGGTATAAGCGCGCGAACATGTCGCCGGAGGCGACCGATGTGTCAGGCCGCCGACCAGACGCTCACCGTCACCGGGTGCCCGGCCCAGTCGAGGTGGACGCTGCACACGGGTGCGGCTCCGCCGGCGACCCAGCGCCCGGCCTCGGTGACCGGCAGCCCCAGGGAGGAGGGTGCGGGCACGAGGCTCTTGACGTTGCCGCCGACGACGTTGACGAGCTCGCCGACGGTGTCGTCGAGGTCGGCCGGGGTCACGTCGGTGACCATCAGCATCTGGCGGGCCATCCGCTCGGCGGCGGTGCGGCTGCACTCGACGACGACCTGGCCCTCCCAGGAACCGAGCACGGCGATGGCGGAGTGCACGGCGTCGGTCTCGGGGTCCGCCCCGGCGTCCGTCCCGGCGTCGTCGCCGGGCGGCGGCACGTCGCCGGCGTCCAGGAAGGTCGCCCAGACGTCGTCCGCGATCTGCTGGAGGTCCTCGACGGACACGGCGGCGGGGGTGCTGCCGAGGGCGTCGGCGGGCGCGTCGGTGGTGGTCATGCCACTCTCCTGGAGGGGTCCAGGCCGAGGAGGTCGAGCTTGTCGGCCATCGCCTCGGCGGTGAAGGGCTTGATGAGGTACTCGTGGGCGCCCGCGGCGAGGGCCCGCACCACCTGGTGGTTCTCCGACTCGGTGGTGACCATCATCAGGGTCAGGTCCCGCAGCTCGGTGCGCTTGCGGGCGGACTGCACGAAGGTCAGCCCGTCCATCACGGGCATGTTCCAGTCGACGGTGCACAGCACCGGCAGCTCGTGCGGCTCGCAGGCGCCGAGGACGTCGAGCGCCTCCTGGCCGTCGCCGGCCTGGAGGATCTCGAAGCCCTGCTGGGTCAGGAGCCGGCCGATCATCATCCGCATGGCGCGGGAGTCGTCGATCACGAGGGCACGCACGGTCAGATCACCTTCCTGGCAGCGAGACCGGACAGGGGAGCGGTCCCGACGGTGGGGGCGGCGACGGCGCCGCGGGGGCGGTTGACCGTGAACCGGCCGATGGTGCTGCGCTCCCACGAGTCGTCGATGCCGAGGGTCGTCTCGGCGCCGCCGAGGAAGAGGTAGCCCTGCGGGTCGAGCACCTGGCGGACTCGGCCGAGCACCTGCTTCTTGGTCGCGGCGTCGAAGTAGATGAGCACGTTGCGCAGGAAGACGATGTCGAAGACCGGCATCGGCGGGTAGGGCGCCGCGAGGTTGAGCGTCTGCACGCGCACCATGGAGCGCAGCTGGTCGGAGACCTTCCAGCCGGTGCCCTCGCGCTGGAAGTACTTGACCAGCAGCGGCGCGGGCATGCCGCGGCCGATCTCGAGCTGGCTGTACCTGCCCTCGCGGGTGCGGTCGACCATCGACTGCGCGAGGTCGGTGGCGACGATCTCGACGCGCCAGCCGAGCGGCACGACGTGCTCGGCGGCGAGCATGGCGATCGTGTACGCCTCCTGGCCCGACGAGCAGGCCGCGGACCAGATGCGGATGGTGCGGCTGGCGTTCGGCCGCTGCATCAGCTCCTGGAAGATCGTGCCGGACAGCGCCTGGAAGGGCTCGCGGTCGCGGAACCAGGAGGTCTCGTTCGTGGTCATGGCCTCGACGACCTTCGACTTCTCCCGCGCACCGTCGGGCCGGCGCAGCCGGTCGACGTAGGCGTTGACGTCGGCGTCCCCCGCGGCGACGGCGAGGGAGCGCAGGCGGGAGTCGACGAGGTACTCCTTGCCCGTCTCCAGGACGATGGCGGACTCGCGTCGCACCAGGTCGGCGACGAAGCGGAACGCCTCGGGCGAGAGGGTCATGACAGGACTCCTGAGGTGAGGGCGGAGCGGGTGCTGGCGGTGGCGTGGAGGGGAGCGGTGGTGCGGCCGCTGGCGGCGAGCGGGCGGGAGCGGCGGACCTGCTCCACGATCGCGGGGCCCACGGCGGGGAGGGGGAGGACGTCGGCGGGCACACCGGCGTGGACCACGGCGCCGGGCATGCCCCAGACCACGGAGGTGGCCTCGTCCTGGACGAGGACGGCGCCGCCGCCGTTGTGGATGGCGACGCAGCCCGCGGCCCCGTCCTGCCCCATGCCGGTGAGGACCACGGCGAGCGTGTGCTCGGCGCCCCAGGTCTCGATCACGGACCGGAACATGACGTCGACGGCGGGCCGGCAGTAGTTCTCCGGCGCCCCCTGGTCGAGGGTGGTGCTGACGACGTCGCCGGTGCGCCGGAAGCGCAGGTGGTGGTCGCCGGGGGCGAGCTGCACGGTGCCGGGCTCGACCCGCTCCCCCGCCCCGGACTCGACGACCCGGAGCGGGACCTTGGAGTCCAGCCGGTCGGCGAAGGCCTTGGTGAAGACGGGCGGCATGTGCTGGACGACGACGACGGGCACGCCGAGGTCGGCCGGCAGCGACTCCAGGACCCGGGTGAGGGCCTCGGGCCCGCCGGTGGAGACCCCGATCGCCACGACGTCGATCCGCGAGCGGGGGGCTCGGGCCGCGCGGGTGACGGCCGGGGTGGGCGTCCGCACCTCCCGCGGGTGGGCCACGGGGCTCACCGGCGGGAGGTGGGCGGCCTGCGGCGCGTGGGCCGCGTGGGCGTCGGGACGGGGCGTCTCGTGCCCGGCCCCGCCGGTCGGGGACGACGGGGTGGCACGGTTGCGCGAGGCCTGCTCGCGGCTGGTGCCGGCCGGGCCGAAGATCCCGGCCCGCGGGGCGCGGGGCCCGGCGCCACGGCGGCCGCCCACCAGGGCGACGACCTTGGGGATGAGCTCCTCGCGGACCGCGGCCATCGACGCCTGCACGGAGCCCACGTTGGCGGGCTTGGTGACGTAGTCGCTGGCCCCGAGCTCGAGGGCCTGGAGGGTGGCCTGCGCGCCGCGCTCGGTGAGCGTCGAGAACATGACGACCGGCAGGCGGATGCCGAGCTTGCGCATCTCACCGAGGGTGGCGATGCCGTCCATCTCGGGCATCTCGATGTCCATGGTGACCAGGTCGGGCTTGAGCTGGGTCATCTTGGTGATCGCGACGCGGCCGTTGACGGCGGTGCCGACGACCTCGATGCGCTCGTCGGCGGCCAGCACGTCGGTGACCAGGCGGCGGATGACGACGGAGTCGTCGACCACGAGGACGCGGATCTTGCTCATCGCCTGCTCCTGGGTGGCTCGGTCCGGCGGGTGGGGGGTGCGGGGTGCTGCTGGGGCGGTGCGGGGCAGGACGCCGGCGGTGCCGGCGTCCTGCCCGTGCCCGGTGGGGGTGGGTCAGAGGCGGAACTGGCTGACCAGCGACCGCATCTCGGCGGCCATCCGGGCCAGGTCGGTCGCGGACCCACTGGTGGAGTCGGCAGCCGCCATCGTGTCCTGAGCCGCGCGGGCGACCCCGGTCACGTTGTCGGCGATCGCGGAGGAGCCGGTGGCGGCCTCGGCGACGCTGCGCGACATCTCGTTGGTGGTCGCGGTCTGCTCCTCGACGGCCGAGGCGATGGTGGCCTGGGTGTCGTTGATCTGGCCGATGACCTCGGCGATCTGTGCGATGGCGGTGACGGCGGCCTCGGTGTCGGCCTGGATGGCCTCGATCCGCTGGCCGATGTCCTCGGTGGCCTTGGAGGTCTCCTGGGCCAGCTCCTTGACCTCGTTGGCGACGACCGCGAAGCCCTTGCCGGCCTCGCCGGCACGGGCGGCCTCGATGGTGGCGTTGAGGGCGAGCAGGTTGGTCTGCTCGGCGATCGAGTTGATCACCTTGATGACGTTGCCGACCTCGTAGGAGGACTCGCCGAGCTTGGCGACGGTGCTGGTGGCGGCCTCGGCCGAGACCACGGCCTGGGCGGCGACGCCGGCGGCGCTGGTGGCGTTCTGGGCGATCTCGCGGATCGAGGCGGACATCTCCTCGGTGCCGGCGGCGACGGTCTGCACGTTGCGGCTGACCTCGTCGGCGGCACCGGCCACCAGGTCGGCCTGGGTGCTGGACTCCCCCGCGGTGCCCTTCATCTGGGTGGAGACGGCGGAGAGCTGGTCGGAGGCGGAGGTGAGCGACTCGGCGCCGGAGCCCATGCGGCGCAGCGCGTCGGACAGGTTCTCCAGGGTGCGGTTGAGGGAGTCGCCGAGGCGGCCGATCTCGTCGCGGCTGCGGACCTCGATGCGGGTGCCGAGCTCGCCGTCGGCCGCCGCGTCGAGCACCGAGACGGTGCGGGCCAGCGGGCCGGTGATCCGGCGGCCGATGACGACCGCGAGGAGCACCGAGACGACGCCGGCGCCGAGCAGGGTCAGCAGCAGCGTGATCCGGGCCGCCGAGGAGGCGTCGTCGAGCCCGACGCGAGCGTCCTCGAGCCCGCCCTCGAGCACGACGCGGAGGTCGTCGAGCGCCGCGTCGAGCTCGTGGTTGGAGTCGGTCACGGCCGTGACGCCCTCGGAGCCGCTCACGCCCAGCTCGCCGGCGGTCAGGGAGAGCACGTAGTCGTAGTAGCCCTGCGAGGAGGCCTCGAGGACGTCGACCTGCTCGGCGATGTCGGCCGGGAGGTCCAGGCCCTGGAGGAGGGCGATGACGTCCTGGGCGCTGACGACGTCGTCGGCCGCGTCCGTGGCGGCCGTCTCCTGCTCCCCGGCGATCAGGTAGCGGAACGCGTCCGCCTTGATCTCGGAGTTGCGGTTGTCCAGGTGGTAGAGCTCGGCGGCGGCGGTGTCGAGCGCGGCCTCCGCGTCCTGGGCGTCGGCCTGGTTGCCCAGCACGCTCAGGGTGGTCGCGTAGAGCAGCGCGGCCGGCAGCAGCGCGACGCCGGTGAGCACGGCGAGCTTCTTGCCCACGGACAGGTCGGCGAGGAAGCTCCGTCGGGGGCGTCCGGCCGACGGGGCCGGGTCCACGCCGCCGGAGGTGGAGACGGGCGGGTCTGCGAGGACGGTCATGACGGTTGCGTTCTCCTACGGGTTCGTGACCGTGGTCCGTGGTCACGTGCGGGTGCCGGTGGTCGCACCGGCGGGGTGGGGTCCGAGAGCGGCCCGAGCGGGCCGGGGGTCAGGCGGCCTCGAGGCCGCCGACGGCGCGGTGCGTGTCGAGGAGCAGCATCAGCCGCTTCTCGAGCTTGCAGACGCGCTCGACGACGGCGCGGACCGAGGCGGGCACGGTCTCCGGCGGGGTCTCGAAGGAGTCGGCCGGCGGCTCGAGGACGTCGCCGATCTCGTCGGCGACCAGCGAGACGGCGGAGCCGTCGGCGGTGCGGACGACGATGTTGACGCTCTTGCCGTCGGGCTCGCGGTCGGCCATGCCGAGCCGGCGGCGCAGGTCGATCGAGGTCACGATCGCTCCGCGCAGGTTGAGCAGGCCGGAGACCTCGCGGGGCGCCAGGGGGACGCGCGTGACCTCCTGGGCCCGCAGCACCTCCTGGACGCTCTCGACCGGGACGCCGAACAGGTGGCCACCCACGGTGAAGGTGCAGAACTGGGACATGCCGGGTGCCTCCTCAGGCGGACCACGCCAGCGACGGCGCGGGGGTCAGTCGGGCCGCGATGGCCGCGATGTCGACGAGCTCGGTGACGTGCTCCTGCACGACGGCGGAGTCCGAGCCGCCGTTCTCGATGCGCACCGCGAGGTCGGACTCGACGATGTCGAGGATGTCGTCCACGACGACGCCGAGCAGCTGGTCCTCGGAGCGGCAGACGACCACGCGCAGCGAGGAGTCCGGGTCGGCGAAGGCGCCGCCCGTGCCCAGCTCGTTGGCGAGCCAGACCATCGGCAGGATCTGGCCGCGGTACTGCACGACCTCCTGCTGGCCGGCGCGCTCGACCCGGTCGGGGCGCATCTCCTCGAGGCGGTCCACCGCAGCGACCGGGATCGCGGCGCGGCGGCCGGAGCCGACGTCCACGACGAGGACGGAGGTGGACTCGGCGGAGGCCAGGTCGATGTTCGCCACGGACGGGTCCTCGCCGCTCTCCAGGTTCATGCCCGAGCTGCGGGCGATGGCGGTGACGTCGAGGATCAGCGCGACGGAGCCGTCGCCCATGATCGTCGCGCCGGAGTAGGTCGACAGCGAGCGCAGCTGGCTCGAGAGCGGCTTCACCACGATCTCCTCGGTGTCGAGGATGTCGTCGACGACGAGGCCGTACTCCTGGTTGTCGGCCTGGAGCACCACGATGTAGGTGGCGCCGGGCTCGCGGGCCTCGAGGCCGAGCTGCTCGCGCAGGTCGACCAGGGGCAGCAGCTTGCCGCGCAGGCGGTAGACGGGGGCGCCGTGGACGGTCTCGATGGCGACCTTCGACTGCTCGGCGTCGAGGCGGACCAGCTCCAGCAGGTTGACCTGCGGGATCGCGTAGCGGTGCTCGGCGGAGGTCACGACCAGGGCGGGGATGATCGCCAGCGTCAGCGGGATGCGGACGCGGACGGTGGTGCCCTCGCCGTGGGCGGTGACGATGTCGATCGTGCCGCCGATCTTCTCGATGTTCGTGCGCACCACGTCCATGCCGACACCACGCCCGGAGACGTTGGTGACGGCCGCGGCGGTGGAGAAGCCGGGCAGGAAGATCAGCTGGACGGCCTCGTGGTCCGTCATCCGGGCGGCCTTCTCCTCGGTGACCAGGCCCTTGCCGATCGCCTTGGCCTTCAGCGCGGCCGGGTCGATGCCCTTGCCGTCGTCGGAGATCTCCAGGTTGACCTGGCCGCCCTCGTGGAAGGCGCGCAGCGTGAGCGTGCCCTTCTCCGTCTTGCCGGCGGCGGCACGGGTCTCGGGACCCTCGATGCCGTGGTCGATGGAGTTGCGGACGAGGTGGGTCAGCGGGTCGCGGATCGCCTCGAGGATGGTCTTGTCGAGCTCGGTCTCCCGGCCCTCCATCTTCAGGTCGACGTGCTTGCCGAGCTGGACGGAGAGGTCGCGGACGACGCGGGGCAGCTTGGACCACACGTTGTCGATGGGCTGCAGGCGCGTCTTCATGACGCCCTCCTGCAGCTCGCCCACGATGAGGTTGAGGCGGTGCGTGGTGTGCGCCAGCTCGGAGTTCTCGGTGGCGGCGGCCCGCTGGAGCATCTGGTTGCGGGTCAGCACCAGCTCGCCCACCATCGTCATGAGCGAGTCGAGCAGACCCACGTCCACGCGGATGGTGGAGTCGGCGACCGAGCGGCGCGGCTCACCGCCGGCGGCGTCGGGGGCGACCTGCGCGACCGGGGCCTCGTGGTGCTCCTCCTCGACCGCGCTGGGCACGGCGGCCAGCGTCGGGGCGGGGGCCGGCACGGGCGCTGCGGCGACCGGCTCGGGGGCGACCGGCTCGGGGGCGACCGGCTCGGCGACCGGCTCGGCGACCTCCTCGGCCACGGTCTCGGCGGGGGTCTCGGCGGCGGTCTCGGCGGGGGCCTCGGCGGCGGGCGCCGCGGCCTCGTCGGCGCTGCCGCCGTCCAGGACGTGCTGGACGCGGGCGACGAGCTCGTCGTAGGCCGCGCCGGCCTCGCCGTTGTGCTGCTCGATCGTGGCGAGCAGGTCGCGCACGGCGTCGACGACGTCCAGCAGGATCGTCGTGGTGCCGGGGGTGAGCGTCAGCTTGCCGTCGCGCAGCCGGGCCAGGAGGGACTCACCGACGTGGGTGACGCTCTCCAGGGTGCCGAAGCCGAGGAAGCCGCTGGTGCCCTTGATCGTGTGGATCGTGCGGAAGACCCCCGAGAGGAGGTCACGGGAGGTCGGGTCCTGCTCGAGGGCCACCAGGTCGCGGTCGAGCTGGTCGAGGTTCTCGTGGCTCTCGATCAGGAACTCCGAGACGATGTCCTCGAGCCCCGCGAGGGGCGAGGAACCCGCGGTGTCTGCGGGGTTGTCCTGGGACGAGTTGCTCATGGCGGGCGCTCTCTCTCGCTGTAGCCGAAGTCGCAGGTGGATTCGGCACAGCGGCAGCCCGGCTGAGTAAAACCCCGCCCAGCCCTCGCCCGGCAGGAGGCCCCACAGACCAGGGACCATGGTCCTTTCGGACGGTCAGGTCAGCGCCGAGCGGTGGTGGTGGCGCCCCTCGTCACGCGGCGTCGTGACCTCGGTCGGCGGCCCGGCCGGCCCGGTGGGGCTCAGCGCTTGTCGCGCAGGAGCTTGGCCAGGGAGGCCACCTGCTCCTCGCTGGCGGACGCGGCGGCCTGGTTGCTCGACTCGAGCTCGGCCAGCAGCTCCGCGCGGTTGACCGCGACGGAGCGGGGCGCGTCGATGCCGATCCGCACGACGTCGCCACGGATCTCCAGCACCGTCACGGTGACGTTGTCACCGATGACGACGCTCTCGCCCACGCGGCGGCTCAGGACCAGCATGGCGGCCACGCTACCCGGTCCCCGGCCCCGCCGGGGAGCAACGCCGCGCCTCGGGCCCGAGTCACCGGGGTCCGGACGGGCGCGGGGCCGGCGCGCCGTGGGGCACGCCGACCCCGGGCCGGTGCTGCTGGGTGCTGCTGGGTGGGTGTCGCTCAGACGAGCGGCACCGCGGTGGTCAGCGAGGCGTCGTCCAGGATGACCTGGGCGGCGGCCAGCGTGTGCCGGTTGACCACGACGGGAGCCAGGAGGTTGGCCGTGGTGCCCGCGAGCGACTCGCCGGGGGTCAGCACGACGAGCAGCAGGACGTCCTCGGCGGTCTCCAGACCGAGCTCGGCCTGGGTGGTGTCGTCGACGACCGGTGCGTAGTCGGGGAAGAACGTGTGCGGCGGCACCACGAGGAAGCGGGTCTCGTCCTCGACGGAGCGGAGCGCCGAGAGCACGCCGGCGTCGTCGAGCGCCTCGAGCGTGAAGCGGTGGTGCCCCGGGAAGCCGGGCAGGGGTCGGACGAGGCTGATGACCGCGCCGGCGTCCGTGCCCTCGGCCTGGGGGGTGCTGGTGGTCACTGCGGAGCTCCTCCGGAGCGTGGGGATGCGGGGGGTCTCGACCGCGGCCGTCGCGGCGGGCCGGTCGTGCCGGGTCGTCGTCGTGATCATCGCAGAAAGTCCACGAGGCTCGGCTGAACGACCTTGGCCGTGGCGGCCAGCGCCGCCTGGTAGGCGACCTGGCTGACCTGGAGGTCGACCATGGCGGCGGGCAGGTCGACGTCCTCGACCTCCGAGAGGGAGACCTGGAGGCCGAAGACCGCGTCCTCGGCGGTGAGCACGGCCTTGTCGGCGCGGGAGTAGGTGGCACCGACCCGGGAGATCACGTCGGTCACCCCGGCCATCCTGCTGGTCATGGAGTCGATGGCGGCGCTGATGGACGCCTTGTCGTCGCTGCGCAGCGCGGTGGCGAGGGCGTCCAGCTCGGCGAAGACGCTGGAGGCCCCGTCGCCGAAGACGTCGGTGCCCTCCACGTCGACCCGCAGACGGACGCCGTCCGCCACGGTGCGCTGCACCGCGCCGGGCACGCCGATCCACGTGCCGGTGTCGTCGAAGGCCTTGCTGCCGGCCGTGACGCCACCGAAGACGGGGCGGCCCAGGTAGGAGGTGTTGGCGTCGTCGAGCATCGCGGCGCGGATCTGCTCGACCTCGGTGGCCATGGCCTCGCGCGAGGTGGCCGAGGAGGTGCCGTTCGCGCCGGTGAGGGCGAGCTCGTGCACGCGGCGCAGGTTGTCGTTGGTGCTGGTCAGCGCGGTCTCGGCCATGGTCAGCCAGGAGAGGCCGTCCTGGCCGTTGCGGACGTGCTGCTGGGCGCGGGAGAGCTCCGAGCGCATCCGCATGGAGACCACCGCGTCGGTGGGGTCGTCGGAGGGCCGGTTGATGTTCTTGCCGGTGGCCAGCTTCTCCTGGACGTCGGCGACCCGGGACAGGCCGCTCTGCAGGCCCGTGAGCGAGCTCCGGACCATCATGTTCTGGGTGACACGCAGCACGACCATCAGCGCACCAGACCTGTCCTGTTGATGAGGGTGTCGAGCACGGTGTCGACCGTGCTCATGACGCGGGCGGCGGCCTCGTAGGCACGCTGGGCGGCGACCATGTCGACCATCTCCTCGTCGAGGTTGACGCCGGAGAGCTGCTCCTTGGCCGTGTCGACCTGGGTGGTGAGCAGCTGCTGGGTGGCGGTCAGCCGCTTGGCCGAGGCGACCTCGGTGCCGCGTCCGCTGACCAGCTGCTGGTAGGCGAGCTCGGCGGTGCCGGAGGCGGCGAGCCGGTCGGCCACCCCGCCGTCCAGGCTGCCGGCGACGTCGGAGGCCGCGACCTGGCGGTCGGTGACGGCCACGGTCAGGGTGGACGCCGGGTCGGCGGGGTCGTAGGTGAAGAACGGGTTGCCGGTGCCGCCGTCGAGGTCGTGGCCGGCCACGTGGGCGGCGTTGACGGCGTCGGCGAAGTCGCGGACGACCGTGTTCAGGTGGTCGGCGTAACCGGGGAGCGTGGTGTTGAGCAGCTCGGTGGTCGCGCCCAGCTCGCCCGAGAGCGAGGAGGTGAGCGCGGAGGTCGAGCCGCCCAGGGTGATCTCGTAGCTGACGGGCAGCCCGTCGGCGTCACCGTCGGGGGTGATGCCGGAGGCGATGGCCAGCGAGCCGGCCTGCATGCCGTCGACGAGCTTCACGCCGCCCACGGTGATGTCCAGGCCCCCGTCGGAGCGCTCGGTGGCGGTGCCGCCGGTGATGGTGGTCAGCTGCTTGGCCAGCCGGTCGCGCGTGTCGTAGAGCGAGCTGGTGTCGGTGCCGTCGAGGCGACCGGCGTTGATGGCGCGGTTCGTCTCGGACAGCTCCACGGCGATGGTGTTGACCTCGCCGACGAGGCCCGTGGCGGTGAGCCGCTGCGTGGCCTCCTCGTTGTCGATGTTCGCGGCCTGGGCGGCGAAGGAGTCGGCCAGGGCGGCGGCCGCGGCGATCACCTGACCGCGGGCGGCGATGGAGCTGGGGTCGTTCGCCAGGTCGTCCCAGGTGTCGCGGAAGTCCGAGAGCGCCGCGGAGACGCCGGAGTCGCCCGGCTCGCCGATGCCGCTCTCGAGGCGGGTCAGGGCCGTGGTGCGGGTCTCCAGGTAGGCCAGCTTGGCGTGCTCCGTGCGGGAGCGGGCCTCCATCAGCGGGTCGGCGAGCCGCTCGACGCCGCTGGTGCGCACGCCGCCGTCGGGGCCGGTGTAGCGCGACCACATGGCCGGGACCGACGGCGCGCCGAGCGTCTCGGCGGTCACGCGACGTCGGGTGAAGCCCTCGACGCCGACGTTGGCGACGTTGGCGCTGGCGGTCTCGATGGCGACGCGCTGGTAGCGCAGCGCGGACAGCGCGGAGTTGAGGGAGGACAGGGTGCCGCTCATGAGGTCACAGGCTCCCGTCGAAGAGTCGGGCCACCCGGTCGCTGCCGACCGCCTGGCCGTCGCCGGCGTAGGTCGTCGGCTCCTCGAGGTCGGCCAGCGCGGCGCGGGCGGCCTGCCAGCCCGCGGTGAGCAGGTCCCGGTTGGTCTCGGCCATGTCGGTGAGCCGGTTGGTCGTGGAGGTGAAGGCCTCGCGGTGCTCGAGCAGGATGGAGCGCCACGGCTCCTCGCTGGCCTCGGCCAGGTCGAACAGGGAGGGCGAGGGGGCCAGGCCGAGCGCGGCGGCGGCCTCGTCGGCGGCCACGGCGCGGAGCACCTCGGTCTGGCGGATGGTCTCCAGCACGGCCTCGACGTCGTTCGCGGCGCGCGTGAGGTGGTCCGAGCGGTGGTTGGTCAGCAGCAGCTGCTCGACCTCCAGCCGGTACAGCAGGGTCTCCAGCAGCTCGCGTTCGCGCCACAGGACGAGGGCCAGCTTCTCCACTCGAGGCTCCAGGTGTTCGAAGGGGACGGTGCGCCGTGCGTGGCGCCGCGGGGCGTCTGCCTCGCACCGGGCTGATCGGCCCCCGAGCCGCCCATCTGAGCCGGATCGCCCATCCCGACACCACGACTTCCGGCGCGACGAGGGCGCCGACCCGGGACCTTCGACCCACCCCTTTAACAAGGTTCACCGTCGATCCGACAAGGAACCGACAAGGAAGGCCCAAGAGTCCTTCAGCCACGGTCACAAGCGGTTTCGCAGGGTCCACAGTGGTGCTGTCGCCGGCCACGAGGGTCCGGCGGAGGACACCCGGACCACCACCCCCGAGGCAGAGGAGACGACCGTGACCCCCAGCGCGCGGATCGCAGAGATCGAGACCACCACCGTCCTGGACGACCAGGCCCGCGAGGCCCTCGCGGTCGACCACATGGCGCTCGTCTCCCACATCGTCCGCGAGACCATGGGCCGCGTGCCGGCCCACGTCTCCCGCGACGACCTGACCTCCGCCGGGCTCACCGCCCTGGTGAAGGCGGCCCAGGCCTTCGAGGCCGACCGCGGGGTGCCGTTCACCCGCTACGCCGCGTCCCGCATCCGCGGTGCGATCCTCGACGAGCTGCGCGGCATCGACTGGGCCTCCCGCTCGGTCCGCCGCCGCGGCCGCGACCTCGAGGCCGCCCGCTCCTCCCTCGCCGCCGAGCTCGGCCGGGCCCCCGAGGTCCACGAGGTCGCCGCCCGCGCCGGGATGACCGTCGCCGAGGTCGAGAACAACGACGGCGACGTCGCCCGCGCCAACGTCCTCTCCCTCCAGGGCTCCGAGGTCTCCTTCGAGGAGGTCCTGGTGAGCTCCACCCCGGAGCCGTCCGAGGTGCTCGAGCACCGCGAGCGCCTGGAGTACATGGTCGACGCGATCGCCGAGCTGCCGGAGCGCATGCGCATCGTGGTCCAGGAGTACTTCCTCGCCGAGCGCCCGATGGCCGAGATCGCCGAGACCCTGGGCGTCACCGAGTCCCGCATCTCCCAGATCCGCGCCGAGGCGCTGGTCCTGCTCCGCGACGCGATGAACTCCGCGCTCGACCCCGACCTGGTCGCCGCGCACCCCCGCCCCCAGGGCTGCGCCGCCCAGCGTCGCTCGGCCTACTTCGCCGCCGTCGCCACCCGCCACGCCACCGGTCGCACCCAGACCGCGGCCGTCGCCGGCATCGCCTGAGCGACGAGCTCCCCCGACGCTCCCCCGGCGCTCACCCCGGTGCTCCCCCGGCACTACCCACGCTGCCCGCGGCGCCCCTGAGGCCACGGACCGCACCAGCGCGCACCGCGCGCCTCCCGCCACCCGGTCACCGACCGGGTCGGACGCTCGGGTCCCCCGCCCGCGCGTCCCGCACGACACGCACCGCCACCTGCTCCACCTGCTCCACCTGCTCCACCCGCCGGCAGCGTCGCCGGCGCTCCCCCGTGGCAGACCCAGCCACAGACACCGCCACCGTCACCGTCACAGATCCAGCACGACCGGCCTCCGGCCGGACGCTGCTCCGCCAGCAGCGAGCCCACGGACGGGCTGACCGACTCGACTCCCAGGAAGGGAACCCATCATGAGCCTGCGCATCAACACCAACGTCGACGCGATCAACACCTACCGCAACCTCTCCTCGACCCAGAGCTCGATGAGCAAGTCGCTGGAGAAGCTCTCCTCCGGCTT
>NZ_JAMJPH010000038.1:0-66488 GCF_023554635.1 Nocardioides bruguierae | reverse complement strand
CCGCCGCTTCGTCGTTGCGGAGGAGGCCGCTCAGCCGACGCGCTTGTCGGTCTCGCCGGTGACGACGAAGACGATGCGCTGCGCGATCGAGACGGCGTGGTCGGCGATCCGCTCGTAGTAGCGGCCCAGCAGCGCCAGGTCGACCGCGGCCTCGACGCCGTGGGACCAGTCGTCGGAGAGCAGCTCGACGAAGGACGCCCGGCGCAGGCCGTCCATGATCTCGTCGTCGCGGCCCAGCTCGATCGCGGCGCTGACGTCGCGGTCGGCGATGATCTGGCCGACGCGGACCACCATGTCCTCCGCGACCTCGGCCATCTTGCGGATCGTCGGCGCCACCTCGTCCGGGATGGCGATGTTGGGGACCCGCATGCGGGCGATCTTGGCGACGTGGACGGAGAGGTCGCCCATGCGCTCCAGCTCGGTGACCATGCGCAGCGCGGCCACGACCGAGCGCAGGTCGCGGGCGACGGGCGCCTGGAGGGTGAGCATGCCGATGGCGTTCTCCTCCACCTCCTCGCGCGCCACGTCGATGGCGCGGTCGCCGGAGATGACCTCCTCGGCGAGGGTGATGTCGCCCTCCAGGAGCGCCTGGGTGGCCACGTTCACCGCCACCTGGACCATGCCGCAGATGGAGACCAGGTCGCCGAAGACCTGGCTGAGCTGCTCGTCGAACGTGTCACGCATGGCGCAAGCCTAGAGCGCGCGGCGAACGACAGCGCTGCCGGCGGTGAATGCGGGGTGAACTGTTGCTACGTCGGCCTCCGGCGGCGAACGGGGGGTGAAGGCTGTGCGTACGATCCTGCTCGTGGACCCGACGACGCAGGCACTTCTCGCTGCCCTCGTCGGAGCACTGGTCGCCGGCGGCGCCGTGTTCGCCTGGCACGTGTCCGACCGGCAGCAGCGCGCGGCCGTGCCGCTCCAGCAGCCGGCCCTGCCCGACGGCGTGGCCACCGTGCTCTCGGTGCTGCGCTCCAGCGCGGTGGTGATCGACTCCTCCGAGCTGGTGCTCAAGGCCTCCGCGCCCGCCTACGCCCTCGGCCTCGTGCGCGGCACCCGGCTGGTCTCCGACGACCTCGCGGAGATGGTGCGCCAGGTGCGGCGTGACGGGCAGATCCGCGAGACCGAGCTGCGGCTCACGCGTCCTGGTGTGCCGGCCCGCTTCGTCAGCGCCCGCGTGGCGCCGCTGGGCTCGCGCCTCGTGCTGGCGCTGGTGGAGGACCGCACCCGGGAGCGGCGCGTCGAGGAGGTCCGCCGCGACTTCGTGGCCAACGTCAGCCACGAGCTGAAGACCCCGGTGGGCGCCATCCGGCTGCTCGCCGACGCCATGGAGGACGCGGCCGACGACCCCGACGCGGTCAAGCGGTTCGCCGCCCGGATGCTCACCGAGTCCGACCGGCTCGGCAAGCTCGTCCAGCAGATCATCCAGCTCTCCCGGCTCCAGGCCGACGACCCGCTCGACGAGCCGATCGCCGTGGACCTGGACGAGGTGATCGCGACCGCGGTCGACACCAGCGCGATGGCCGCCGAGGACCGCCGCATCCACGTGCTGGTCGGCGGCGTCCCCGGCGTCCAGGTCTACGGCAACGAGAAGCAGGTGCTCGCCGCGGTGAGCAACCTCGTCTCCAACGCCGTCTCCTACTCCGAGCCCGACTCCACGGTGGTCGTGACGACCCGGGTGGACGAGGGGTCGGTCGACATCTCGGTGGTGGACCAGGGCATCGGCATCCCCGCCGAGGAGCTGGACCGCATCTTCGAGCGGTTCTACCGGGTGGACCCCGCCCGGCACCGCTCGACCGGTGGCACGGGCCTGGGCCTGTCCATCGTCAAGCACGTCGCCGCCACCCACGGCGGCGAGGTCCGGGTCTGGTCGGCGGAGGGTCAGGGCTCGACCTTCACCCTCACGCTGCCCCAGCACTACGGCACCGACAGCACCCCCGACGACGACCTCTCCCTGGGGTCGATGGACGACCGGGGGCGCTCCCCGGGGAACGACGAGCAGGAGGAACGCCCGTGACACGGGTACTGGTGGTCGAGGACGAGGAGAGCTACTCCGAGGCTCTCTCGTACATGCTGCGCAAGGAGGGCTTCGAGGTCTCCGTGGCGGCCGACGGCAACACGGCGATCAACGACTTCGAGCGCAACGGGGCCGACATCGTCCTGCTCGACCTGATGCTGCCCGGCATCCCCGGCACCGAGGTCTGCCGGGTCATCCGGCAGAGCTCGAACGTGCCGGTGATCATGGTCAGCGCCAAGGACGACGAGATCGACAAGATCGTCGGCCTCGAGCTCGGCGCGGACGACTACGTCACCAAGCCGTACTCCCCGCGCGAGCTCACCGCCCGCATCCGGGCGGTGCTGCGCCGCGGCATCGAGCCCGACGCCGCACCCGCGGCCCTCGAGGCCGGCCCGGTGCGGATGGACGTCGAGCGGCACGTGGTGACCGTGGACGGCCACGAGCAGAAGCTGCCGCTCAAGGAGTTCGAGCTGCTGGAGATGTTCCTGCGCAACCCCGGCCGGGTGCTGACGCGCGGGCAGCTGATCGACCGGGTCTGGGGCTCCGACTACGTCGGCGACACCAAGACCCTCGACGTGCACGTGAAGCGGCTCCGGGCCAAGATCGAGCCGGACCCGAGCGAGCCCAAGTACCTCGTGACCGTGCGCGGGCTGGGGTACAAGCTCGACCTCTGAGCCTGCGAGGAGGTCGAGCTTGCCTCCGGCGCAGCCGGGGGGCGAGGGACGAGCCCGCGGCGTGGGCGCCGGAGGATCGAGCGGCCCACCGCCGAGGGACGAGGCGGTGACGGCCGTGTCGGGATCTCACCCGCCGCCACGGGCGCAGACCTGGAGCCGGCTGCGGGGGTCTCGTGGCTCCTCGCCGGGGCTCGTCGCACCTCGACCACCGGCAGGTGCAGCGGTGTCGGCGCCGGCGCCTAGGCTGCGGCCGTGAACGCTCCCGCCCCCGGCTCCCCCACCGGCCTGCCCTGGCTCCCGCTCGCCGCGGTGGCCACCACCCTGGTGCTGTGGGCCAGCGCGTTCGTGGCGATCCGCTACCTGCACGAGGACTTCTCCCCCGGCGCGCTGACGCTGGGGCGGCTGGTGGTGGCCTCGGTCTGCCTGGCGGTCGTCGCACTCCTCACGGCCCGCCGCTCGCTGCGCCGGCCGACCGGCCGGGAGTGGGCGGGGATGGCCGTCATCGGCGTCCTGTGGTTCGCGCTGTACAGCGTGGCGCTCAACGAGGGCGAGTCCCGGGTCGACGCGGGCACCGCCTCGATGCTGATCCAGGTCTCGCCGGTGCTCATCTCGGTGCTGGCCGCGATCTTCCTGGGCGAGCGGTTCACCCGCTGGCTCGGGCTCGGCCTGGCGGTGGCGTTCGCCGGCGTCGTGGTCATCTCGCTCTCCACCTCGGACGCCGCCGACCGCGACAGCACGGGCGTGCTCCTGTGCCTGGTGGCCGCGGTGGCCTACTCGATCAGCCTGGTGGTGCAGAAGCCGCTGGTGGCGCGGCTGCCGGCGATCCAGGTGACCTGGCTGGCGGCCACCATCGGGTGCGTCGTGTCGCTGCCGTTCGCGCCGCAGCTGGTGCGCGAGGTCGCGGCCGCCCCGCCGTCGTCCACGTTCTGGATGGTCTACATGGGCGCGCTGCCGACCGCGCTGGCGTTCACCACCTACGCGTACGCGCTGCGGCACCTCTCGGCCTCCACGCTGGGCGTGACGACCTACCTCGTGCCGCCGCTGACCATCGTGATGGGCTGGCTGCTGTTGGCCGAGACGCCCCCGGCGCTGGCCTACGCGGGCGGCGCGCTGGCGCTGGTGGGCGTGGCGCTCACACGGCGCGGTGGCCGCGCGCGGGCTGCCCGTGCCCGGCCTGAGGAGCCGGTCTCCGCGCAGACGTGACGCGCGTGCACCCGGACGTGGGACGATCCGGTTCGTGACCATCCTCGCCGGCGTGGCCTGCGGCCTCCTCGCCCTCCTGCACGTCGGGTTCGCCTACCTCGAGGCGGTGCTGTGGGCGACGCCCACGGGGCGCCGCATCTTCGGCACCGACGTGGAGTTCGCGCAGGCCAGCCGTGTGCTGGCCGCCAACCAGGGGCTCTACAACCTGTTCCTGGCCGCCGGCCTGGTGTGGGGCGCGCTCAGCACCCGCACCGACGTGCAGGTCTTCTTCGCGGCGTGCGTGCTCGTCGCGGGGGCGGTGGGTGCGCTGACCGTGAGCCGCCGCATCCTGTGGGTGCAGGCCGTGCCCGGTCTGGCCACCCTCGTGCTGGCGCTGCTCGCGGTCTGAGACCGCACCGCTCGCCCGGACCCCGGGCGTACGACGAGGACCCGGCGCCAGGGGGATGGTGCCGGGCCCTCGTCGGGTCTGGGGGGTGGCCGGCGGTCAGCCGGCGGTCTGCTGGAGCAGGACCTGGCGCAGCTCGCGGGTGGCGCGGGTGCGCAGCTGGCTGACGCGGGACTCGGTGACGCCGAGCACGCGGCCGATCTCGGCCAGGGTGAGGCCCTCGAAGAAGGAGAGGGCCAGGATCACGCGGTCGCGCTCGGGGAGGGCCTGCACGGCCGGCAGCAGCCGCTCCCGCACCTCCTCGTCCTCGAGCGCGTCGGTCCAGTCGCGGCCGACCTCGTGCAGCTCGTCGAGCTCGCTGACGGAGGCGTAGCGGACCCAGGTGCGCGGCTGCAGCGCCGTGCGCACCTCCTCGGTCTCCAGGCCGCTCGCGGTGGCGAGCTCGTCGTCGGTGGGCTGGCGGCCCAGGTCGGTGCGCAGCGCGTGCGCGGTGCGCTCCAGCTCGCGGGCACGGCGGCGGACGGAGCGGGGCGCCCAGTCGTCGGCGCGCACCGCGTCCAGGATCGCGCCGCGGATGCGCGGCACGGCGAAGGTGGGGAACCGCAGGCCGCGGTCGGGCTCGAAGCGCTCGATCGCGTCGATGAGGCCGATCATGCCCTCGGAGACCAGGTCGCCGGTCTCGACGGAGGCGGGCATGCCGGAGCGGACGCGGCCGGCCACGTACTTGACCAGGCCGGCGTAGCGCAGCATCAGCTCGTTGCGGGCGGCGAGGTCGCCGCGCTCGCGGATGGCGCGCCACAGCGCGCCGTCGCCGTCCTCGCCCTCGTCGGCACTGACGTGCGCGAAGGGCTCGTCGTCGGGCACGGCCCGGACGTGACGGGGCCCCGGCACGCCGGCGGCGTCCGGGGTGGGGTCGGCGAGGCCGGGCTCCTGCGCGTCCGACGCGGTCGGCAGCGGCTCGGGCCGGCGGTGGGCGCCGGGACGGCGCGGTTCCGTGGTCGACTGCTCCGGGCTCCGGGGCTGCGTCGTGGCGGCGGCCTCGGAGTGGGGGCGTGGCGCGTCTCCAGGCGGGGTGACGCGATCGAGAAGCTCGGTCATGGTGGTCCTGGATCTTCGGGGAAGGTGGTGTCCGGTGTCCCGGACGCGCGGGGCGCGCCGCGGCAAAGTCTGCGGCGGCGCGCCACGCGGAGGCCGTGCGGCTGGATGGCTCAGGCGTAGGTGCTGCTGGTGCAGGCAGTGTCGTCCTCGGACAGAATCCCGCCCTGACCGGAGTCGTAGATGAAGGTCCTAGTGCCATTGGTGTTGGCGCCCTGGAGGCAGAAACCAGAAGCGTTGGCACTCAGAATGCTCACGACGACCGGGTCCGACTCGCGCAGGGTCGTCAGCTGGGCCACCGCATCGGTCGTGTCCGCGTCGGCATAGGTCTGGTTGTCGACGAACCAGGTCTCCATGAGCGTGGCGGCGTTCTTCAGGTCCGACTGGGTGCCGGCGTCCGCGGCCTTCTGGCGCTGGTTCAGGAACACCGGGATGGCGATGGCGGCGAGCACGCCGATGATGATGACGACGACGAGGAGCTCGATCAGGGTGAAGCCCTTGTCCCGGCTCTCCGGGGCGTTGCTGGTGGTGGTCTGCACGGTTGTCTCCAATGGCGGTCGGCCCGGCCCCCTGGGGGGTGCATGAGACCGGGGCGAGGACGGTTCATCCCGGTGGATCGGCGCGACCCCAGGCCGTCTTGAGAGCGGTCTAGATGTCTTCATTCTGGCTCAAGGTGACCTGCGGGGATGCCGAAACAGAACAAGTGGGTCCGGGTTTCCGGGTCCGGCTGCTCCAGCACCGTCCCGGCCTCGCCCGCACGCCGCCAGCCAGCCCTCGGCGCCCGGCCCCCGTGCGCCGCCGACCCCGGAGCGACCGCCCGTGACGCAGCCCACCGACCCGCGCGACCGCGGCTTCACCCTCGTGGAGCTGATGGCGACGGTGACGGTGCTGACGATCGTGCTCGGCATCGCCATCTCCGGCTGGGTCCAGTGGACGCGCGCCAACGCTCAGGAGGGCGCGGCCGAGCAGGTGCAGGCGGTGCTCCGCGCCACCCAGCAGCGGGCCGTCACCGAGGGCCGCTCCCTCTGCGTCATGTTCACCGACGCCGACTACCAGCTGTTCAGCGGCCGGTGCGCCGACGACGACCGCACCGCCCTCGAGCCCGCGGTCGCCCTCGACGGCCAGGGCACCCACCTGCTCGACCCGTCCTTCACCACCGACGACGACGGCACCCTGGCCGGCGTCACCTTCAGCTCGCGCGGCACCGCCACCGCCGGCACCGTCACGGTCGTCCGCGACGACTCCGACCGCGAGATCGTCATCCACGTCGAGGGGCTGACCGGCCGTGTCTCCCGCCGCTGACCGCCGCGCGCCCGGGCGCGAACCGAAACCCGAGCCCAATCCCGAGACGAGGACCGAGGTGCCGTCCGACGGCGGCTTCAGCCTCGTGGAGATCATGGTGAGCGTCGGCATCCTCGTGGTGGTGCTGGTGGCCACCCTCCCGGTGATCCTCAGCGGCATCCGCGGCAACGCCACCTCGCGCGAGCTCACGCAGGCCAAGTCCCTGGCGCTCGGCCAGCTGGAGCAGATGCGCAACCTGCCCTTCCACGTGGCCCCGGACGCCGGCGACTACATCGACGTGCTCGACCGGTACTACACCGACCTCACCACCCCGGCCACGGCGCCGGCCTGCACCGACGCCGACGGCGACGCCGTGGCGCCGACGTCCGCCTCCGACGGCTTCGTCGCCGCGGGCGCCACCCGGTGCTCCTGGGAGCCGGACGGCGCGTTCTACCGCCGGGTGATCACCGACGCCGAGGACGGCGACCTCGACGGCTGGACCGTGGTCGTGGCCACCCAGCTCCTCTCCGACGGCACGCCGCCCACCGTGGTGGTGCCGGCGAGCGGGTGGACCACGCAGGTGGTCGGCCGCGACGCGCGGCCCGCCTCGCAGATCGGGGTCGGCGTCACCGTCCTGCGCACCGGGGCCACCCTGGCGCCGGTGAGCAGCTGGACCCAGATCAGCCGCACCCGCCAGGCCGCGACCCGGCTGCGCGCCTCCGTGGACGTCACCACGCTCGCGGTCGGCACCTCGACGCCCACCGTGACCGGCGAGGTGCCGGTCAACGTGGACGCGGGCCGCCTCCAGCTCGCCACCGGTCTCTCCTACGCCTCCACCGCCTCGGGCACCGCGTCCTCGGTCGCGGCCGACGTGGGCACCAGCCTCACCGGCCGCGGCGCCACCGCCGACGTGGTCGCCCCACCGGCCGCCACCGTGGCCGCGCAGGGCGCGGGCGAGTCGAGCCTGGGCGCCAGCGGCTGCCAGCTCGCCTGCTGGGGCGGCACACAGACGACCTCGCTGGCCGCGCGGGTCGCCGAGGCCCTGCCGGGCCTGGGCTCGGCCCTCTCCCCCGTGGGCGCCACCCTGGCCTCCCCCTCGTCCAGCGGCACCGCCCTCGGCGTCGGCGCCGGCACGGGCAGCCTGCTGCTCTACCGCGACGGCCTCGCCCTCACCGGGCGCCTGGTGAAGATGACCAGCGCCACCGTGCCCAGCGCCACCGGCTCGGACTGCTCCGTGAGCACCAGCGGCGGTAGCGTCCGGCTCTCGGCCACCGGCTGGGCCACCTCGACCGCCACGGACGACACCACGGACCCCTCCGCCGTCGAGGCCTGCGGCACCGCCCGCGCCGGCACCGTGCAGGTGCTGCCCACCACCTTCGCCCCCGAGGGCATCCTCCAGGTCGACCTCACCGGGGCCGCCGCCCGCTGCCGCGTCGCCGGCACGGGGCACGCGGCCTCCACCACCGCGGCCTGGTCGGCCACGGTCCGCCGGTGGACGCCTACGGGCTACGTGGCGGTCACCCCCACGACGCCCACCACGACCCAGGCCTCCACCACCGACGCGCTGGAGGCGATCGACCTGTCGACCGTGCCGGTCGGCACCTACGGCTACCTCGACGACTGGATCGCCTCCTGGTCCGCACTCACGGTCGGCGAGACCACGCGCACCGCCTCCGGCGGCGCGGCCGAGGTCACGATCCCCGGCGTCATCACGCTGCGCACCCAGCCGCTGCGCAAGCAGGTCGACTCCGACGGCGCCGTCGTCACGGACGAGGCGGGGCAGCCCGTCGCCGAGCCGTCCTCCACCCTCTCGGTGACGCTGGGCGCCGTCTCGTGCACCGCGCAGGACGACCGATGAACGCCGCGCAGGAATCCGGGCACGACTCCGGGCACGAGCCTGCGCAGGACCCGGGACAGTGCCCGGACGACGGCGGCTACACCCTGGTGGAGCTGCTCGTGGCGATCGGGCTGCTCGGGGTGGTCTCCACCCTGCTGCTCGGGCTCGCGCTCTCGACCGCCGAGGTCACCGACGAGATCCAGTCCACCGCCGACGTCACCCAGGAGTCCCGGCTCGCGGTGGAGCGGCTCTCCCGCGAGCTGCGGCAGACCGCCGCCGTGGACAAGGTGGAGCTCACCTCGCTCGGTGATGCGACCACCTCGCTGACGGTGTGGACCGACTTCGACGGCGACGGCCTGCGCGACACCGGCATCTCCGACCCCGAGGTGCTCACCTACCGGTGGGACCCGACCGCCGGCCGCCTCACGCTGACCGCCAACGACGCCGACGGCGCCGCGATCACCCGGCCCGTGCTGGCCGAGGTCGTCAGCCGCTTCGACCTGCGCCTGCTCTCCTCCGCCTTCGAGCCCGACGCCGACGGCGACGGGCGCACGACCTGGCAGGAGCTGGACGCCTACCCCGCCCTCGGCGGCAACGGCAACGGCCGCCCCGACGGCGCCGAGCTGGCCCACCTCGACCTCGTGGAGGTCTCGATGACCGTGCGCGACGGCGACGTCAGCCGCGACTTCACCCTCCGCGTCGACCTGCGCAACCAGGAAGGAGGCGCCGGATGATCGCCCTGCGCGCCCACCGGCACCGTGCCGCCCGCCGAGCCACCGGTGGCCCCCGTCCCAGGCCGGACCGGCCCGCCGACACCGGCTCCGCCCTGGTCATCACCATGATGGTGGTGGCTCTCGTGCTGGTGCTCGGCACCACGATCCTGCGGGTCACCGTCAACGGCATGCAGGCCTCCTCGGCCTCGCGTGCCTCGGCCGCCGCCCTGGACGCCGCCGACGCCGGCGTCGCCCAGGCCCTGGCCTACCTGCGCAGCAGCGGCTCCCGCTCACTGCGCTGCTCGCCGGACTGCACGACGAACGCCTGGGGCAGCAGCAGCGCCCCGTTCGGCGACGACCTGCCCGGCTCGGCCGGCCAGTCCTACACCGCCTGGATCGAGCCGATCGCCCCCTGGCCCGACAACGACCCGGCCACGTACCGCATCCACAGCACCGGACGCTCCGGCTCCGGCGTGCGCGCCGTCGAGGTCGACGTCTCGCTCAGCCCCATCGCCAGCCTCCCGCTCGGCCTCTTCGGCCGCGAGATCTCCGGCGGCGGCAACTACTCCACGACCCGGGTCAGCGTCTTCTCCACCGGCTGCGTCTACCGCCGCGACAAGATCGACGTCGCCGACACCATCGACGCCGCCTACGGCATCCCCGCCGCCGTGCACTCCTCGCAGGTGATCACCAACGCCAACGGCAACAACCAGTACTGCTCGGACGCCAAGGGCAGCGGCAAGAACGGCCCCATCCACTCCTGGAGCGCGAGCAACGCCGCGGGCGCCTGCAACGTGGAGTTCCCCTACGACCAGGACGCCTACGGCGGCCCGCTGGCCGGCACCGCGTGCGCGTCGGTGGCCGCCGCGTACCCCGCCTACTACGGCGCGCAGGACCTCGACGGCGACGGCACCACCGACGTGGACGGCTCCCGCATCGGCTCCGAGGACGCGCTGCGCACCCTGTTCGGCATCGGCGAGGACCCCTTCAGCGCCGACGAGCTGGACGACCTCCGGGCCGTGGCCCAGTCGCAGGGTCTCTACTGGACGACCAACAGCGGCTGGAGCGTCCCCTCGCCGTCGGTGACGCCGCACGCGGTGATGTTCTTCGACCTCAGCCCCACGAACTCCAGCAGCGCGCTGGTGAACCTCTCCCAGGCCGACTTCGACGACTGGGGTCGCGAGGACACCGGCGAGGTGGTCGCCGACTCGGCGCAGTGCCCGGACCAGAGCCTGCTCATCGTCATCGTCAACGGCGACGTGCGGCTCAACAGCAACACGAGCATGGCCGCGAGCATCGTGCTCACCTCCCGCTCGCCCTACGGCAAGGTGTCGAAGAACAACGGCACCGCGGACCTGATCGGCACGCTGTTCGCCGACGCCGTGGACCTCACCGGCACGGCCAACCTCTCCCTCGACGAGTGCTTCCTGGCGAACCTCTCCCCCAGCCTCCTGCGCCAGGGCGTGGGTCGCTACCTCGAGGGCGCCCGCTGCGGGGGGGCGGCACCCCGCCCCACCCAGGACCACGCACGACCCGGGGACGCCAGACCCGGAGGCAGCAGGACGCCGGCGGGGCATCGCCCCGCCGGCGTCCTGGTGTTGCTGTGCTGGGTGACCCGCCTCCGCGACTGCCGGGGACGAGGCTCGCCGTGCCCTACTGGATCAGCTCGAAGACCGAGAAGATCGGCATGTAGAGGGCGACGATCATGCCGCCGACGACGATGCCGAGGCCGGCGATGAGCAGCGGCTCGATGAGCGAGGTGAGTGCCTCGGTGGTGGCCTCGACCTCCTCGTCGTAGAACGTGGCGATGCGGCCGAGCATGACGTCGACGGCGCCGGACTCCTCGCCCGAGGCGATCATCTGCACCACCATCGACGGGAAGATCTCGTGGCGGCCCAGCGGGCCGGCGATCGACTGGCCGCCGGCCACCGAGCGGCGCACGTCCTCCGTGGCGTGGGCGATGACGGTGGAGCCGGAGGTGTCGCCGACGATGTCGAGCGCCTGGAGGATCGGCACGCCCGCGCCGAGCAGCGTGCCGAGGTTGCGGCTGAACCGGGCCAGCGCGATCTTGGCCGCGAGGTCGCCGAAGACCGGCATCTTGAGCTTGAGCGGGTCCACGACCTCGCGCACCCGCCGCTCGTGGCCGTTGCGGCGCCACCAGACGACGCAGACGAACGTGCCGATGGCGAGCGCGGGCAGGATGAAGACCATCGCGTCGGAGAGGAACACCAGGATGCGGGTGGGCAGCGGCAGGACGCCGCCGAGGTCGGTGAACATCTTCTCGAAGACCGGGACGATGAACAGCAGCATGCCGATGCACATGAGGGCGGCCATCACCAGCACGACCACCGGGTAGGTCATCGCGGACTTCACCTTGGCGCGCAGCCGCACCTCGGCCTCGAGGGTCTCGGCGACCTGGGCGAGCGCGGTGTCGAGGAAGCCGCCGAGCTCGCCGGCGCGGACCATGTTGATCATCAGCGGCGGGAAGGTGCGCGGCTCGCCCTGGAGCGAGGAGGAGAGGCTGTGGCCGGCCTCGACGCCGGCCCGGACCTCACCCAGCACCCGGGCCAGCTCGGGGTGCTCGACCTGGTCGGAGAGGATCGCCAGGCAGCGCAGGAGCGGCAGGCCGGACTGCACCATGGTGGCCAGCTGCCGGGTGGCGATCGCCAGCTCCTTGGGCGGCACCCGCTTGGAGCCGGGCAGCCGGATCTCCGTCTGCAGGCCCTGGCCGGCCTTGCTGATCTGCAGCGGCACGTAGCCGAGCGAGCGCAGCCGGTCGGCGACGGCCTCGGCCGAGGCGGCCTTGACCTTGCCCTCGCGGAACTTGCCGTCGGCGTCGCGAACCTTGTACTCGAAGCTCTGCGCGGTCACGACGCACTCTCCTCGTCGGTGGCCAGCGGGGCGCTCCAGCCGGTGAGCAGCTCACCGTGCGCGGAGGCCGCGCCCTGGCCGCCCTGGCCCGGGCCGCGCAGGCCGGTGCTGGTGATGAGGGCCAGCAGGCTCTCCTTGTCCGCGCAGTGCTCCAGCGCGACGGCTCGGGTGACCCGGCCCTGCTTGACCAGGTCGGCCAGGTGGCCGTCCAGGGTCTGCATGCCGACGTCCACGCCCGCCTGGAGCGCGCCGGGGATCTGCGGCAGCTTGTTCTCGCGGATCATCGCGCGCACGCCGGTGGTGCACACCATGATCTCCAGCGCGGCGGTGCGCGAGCGCCCGTCGGCGGTGGGCACGAGGGTCTGGCAGACGACGCCCTGGAGGGTCGCGGCCAGCTGGGTGCGGATCTGCTGCTGCTGCTCGGCGGGGAAGACGTCGACGACGCGGGAGACGGTGTCCTGTGCCGACTGCGTGTGCAGCGTGGCGAGCACGAGGTGACCGGTCTCGGCGGCGGTCAGCGCCACCGAGATGGTCTCCAGGTCGCGGAGCTCGCCGACGAGGACGACGTCGGGGTCCTGGCGCAGCACCTGGCGCAGCGCGTTGCGGAAGCCGAGGGTGTCGCCGCCGACCTCGCGCTGGTTGACGATGCAGCCCTTGTGGTCGTGGAGGAACTCGATCGGGTCCTCGATGGTCATGATGTGCCCGCGCCGGGTGCGGTTGACCTGGTCGATGACGGCCGCGAGCGTCGTGGACTTGCCCGAGCCGGTCGGCCCGGTGACGAGCACCAGCCCGCGCTTGAGCTCGGCGAAGCCGGAGACGACGGCGGGCAGGCCCAGGTCGCCGACGGTCTTGATCTCCCACGGGATGAGGCGGAGCACCGCGCCGAGCGCGCTGCGCTGCCAGAAGACGTTGGCACGGAAGCGGGCCACGCCCGGCACCGTGTAGGCGAAGTCGAGCTCGCGGGTCTCCTCCAGCGTCTTGCGCTGCTTCTCGGTGAGGATCGCGTAGACCGCCTCCTGCAGCGACCGCGCCTCCAGCGCCGGCTGGCCCTCGACCGCGCGCATCTCGCCGCGCACGCGGACCGTCGGCGGCACACCCACGGTGAGGTGCAGGTCGGAGCCGCTCAGCTCGACCACCTGGGTCAGCAGCTCGTCCAGGCCCAGGGGCTCGACGTGCTCGGGCTCGACGTGCTCGGGCACCGACGCAGCCGCGACGACCGGCGCAGCCGCGACCGGAGCCGCGGCGGTCACCGGGGCCACAGCAGGGACGACCGGCTCGGGCTCCCGGTAGACGGGCGTGGGGGTCTCGTACGTGGGCGGCTCGTAGGCCGGGGCCTCGTACGAGGGCGCCTCGTAGGTCGGCGGCTCGTACGAGGGCGCCTCGTAGGTCGGCGGCTGGTAGGTGGGCGGCTCGTACGCGTCCGCGGGCGCGGCGGCGACCCGTCGTCCACCCCCGGGCGCGACGCGCGACACGTCCTCGGTGGGGTCGGCGTCGGAGCCGGCCATCACCTGGTCCCACAGGGACGTCGAGCCGGTGCTCGGCGCGGAGTCCTCCGGCACGTCGGCCCGCCGGCGCGCCCCGGCAGCGGGGGCGGGGGCGGCCGCCGGCGTCTCCGCCGGCGTGTCCCACTGGGCCCAGGACGTGTCCCAGGACCCCGTCGAACCGGTCTGCTGGTCATCCTGCGACACGGAGCACCTCCTGCACGGTCGTACGACCGGAGAGCACCTTCGCCCAGCCGTCGTAGCGCAACGTCGTCATCCCCTGCTCGCGGGCGGTCCGAGCCACCTCGTCGGTCGGGGCGCGGCTGACGGTCAGCCGCTCGATCTCCTCGCTCACCGGCATCACCTCGTGCAGCGCGGTGCGTCCCCGGTAGCCGGTGCGGGAGCACGCCGAGCAGCCGACGGCCTCGAAGAGGACGCCGTCGTGCTCGGCGGGGAGCCGGAAGCCGAGCCGGTCCAGCTCGGCGGGGTCGGCGCGGTAGGGGCGCCGGCAGCGCTCGCACAGCGCCCGGCACAGCCGCTGGGCCAGCACGCAGTCGAGCGCGGAGCCCACCAGGAACGGCTCGATCCCCATCTCCACCAGGCGGGTCACCGCGGACGGGGCGTCGTTGGTGTGCAGGGTGGAGAGCACGAGGTGACCGGTGAGCGAGGCCTCGATCGCGATCGAGGCGGTCTCGTGGTCGCGGATCTCGCCGACGAGGACGATGTCGGGGTCCGAGCGCAGGATCGAGCGCAGTGCCGAGGCGAACGTGAGGCCCGCCTTGGGGTTGGTCTGCACCTGGTTGATGCCGGGCAGCCGGTACTCCACCGGGTCCTCGACGGTGATGACGTTGACGTCGGCGTTGTTGAGGATGTTCAGCGTCGCGTAGAGCGTCGTGGACTTGCCCGAGCCGGTCGGCCCGGTCACCAGGATCATCCCGTACGGCTTGCGGTAGGAGCGGGCGAAGCGCTCCCGGTTGCCGGGCTCGAAACCGAGGTCGTCGAGGTCGAGGCGGGCGGTGGAGTTGTCGAGCACACGCGCGACGATCTTCTCGCCCCACACGGTCGGCAGGGTCGCGACGCGGAGGTCGACGGTCTTGCCGTCGTGGTTGATGCTGATGCGGCCGTCCTGCGGGATACGCCGCTCGGCGATGTCCATGCCGGCCATGATCTTGAAGCGGGAGACCACGCCGCCGGTGATCGCGCGGGGCGCACGGTGGGCGTCGACGAGCACGCCGTCGATGCGGTAGCGCACGCGCAGGTCGTCCTGCGTGGGCTCCAGGTGGATGTCGGAGGCGCGGTCGGCGATGGCCTGGCTGACCAGCAGGTTCACGAAGCGGACGACGGGGGCGTCGTCGACGACCTCGGTGAGCGAGTCCAGCCCCTGCTCGGGGGTCTCCTCGACCAGGCCGGTGGTGAGGCCCTGCAGCTCGGCCTCGGCGCGGTAGGTCTCGTTCAGCCGCGCCTCGATGTCGGCGCGGCCGGCGAGCACGAACGTGACCGCCGAGCGGGTCAGCCGGACCAGGTCGTCCTTCAGCTCCAGGTCGCCGAGACGACGCACCGGCACGGCCACCAGCAGCGCGTCGCCCAGCCACGCGTAGGGCAGGACGCCGGAGCGGCGGGCCACGTCGCCGGAGAGCCGGGCCGCGGCCCCGCCGTCCACGCCGTTCTCCCCGAGGTCCACGAAGCCCACGCCCGCGACGCCCGCCACGAGCTCGAGGACGGCGGCGCGGTCGACGTCGAGCACGAGCAGCGCCTCGATCACCGACCCGTGGGTCGAGGCGACGGCCGCCTGCGCCTGCGCGAGCTGCTCGGCCGTGACCAGGCCGTGCGCCACGAGCGCGGCCGTGGTCGTCTCCGCGGTGGTGTGGATGCGGGAGTCCTCGGTCTGCCAGCGGTCGGCGCGGCGGCGGGCGACCGCGTCCACCTCCGGGCGGGGCTCGACCGGCTCGAGGCTGTCCCAGGCGAGGCTGTTCACCCGAGCACCGTCAGGGCCCGGCTCGGGTCCTCCCGGTAGTGCTCGACGAGCGCGTCGGTGAGCGCGTCGATCCGCTCGTGCAGGGCGGTGCGGTAGACAGAGAGCTCCTCGGCGGCGACCTCGAGCTCGGCCACGTCCTCGCTGCTCCACAGCGTCCGCAGCACGGGCAGGCCGGGCAGCGGGTCGAACGCGCGGACGCGGAGGAACACCTCGCGACCGTGGCCGCGGCCGGTGTCGCCCAGGGCGCGCTCGACCTGCTCGAGGGTGAGGTGGCCGTCGGTGCCGGCGCCGGCGCGCACCAGGTCGATGCGGGCGTGCAGCAACCGGCGCCAGTAGCTGATCCGCTCCTCCTCCTCGCGCAGCGCGGTGCGCAGCGTGCGGAGGCGGTGCAGGTCGAGCGGGGCGTCGGCGGGAGCAGGGTGGCCGGTGTGGCCGGCGTGGGGAGCGGTGGGGGAAGCCGTGCGCGGGGCAGTGTGCTCCGGGCGGCGGGCGAGGGCGGTCATCGGGCACCTCCCGCGAGCGCGCCGGCAGCCGGGGTCGGTGCGTCCGGGCGCCAGCCGGTGCGCCGCAGCATCACGCCGAAGTCGTGCGGCTTGCTGGCCGCGCCACGCGCGTCGTCCTCGCTGAGCACGCCCTCGACCACGAGGCGCACGAGGTGCTGGTCGAAGGTCTGCATGCCCGAGTAGCCGCTCTCGGCGAGCACGTCGGGGATCTCGCCGGTCCGCTCGGGGTCGGCCACGGCCTCGGACAGCCGGACGTCGCCGACCGCGATCTCCAGGACGGGTGCCCGGCCGCCGTCCACGGTGGGGACGAGGCGCTGGCACACGACCCCCTGGAGGCAGGCGGCGAGCGCGGCGCGCACGCGCGGCTGCTCGTGCGGCGGGAAGAAGTCGATGACGCGCTGGACGGTCTCGAGCGCGTCGGTGGTGTGCAGCGTGGACATGACCAGGTGGCCGGTCTCGGCGGCCGAGAGGGCGGCGTGCACCGTGTCGGCGTCACGCATCTCGCCGATGAGGATGACGTCGGGGTCCTGGCGCATCGCGGCGCGCAGGGCACCCGACCAGGAGCGGGAGTCCGAGCCGAGCTCGCGCTGGGTGACGGTGGCGGCGCGGCTGGAGTGCACGACCTCGATGGGGTCCTCGAGCGTGAGCACGTGCACGGCGCGCTCGTCGTTGATCGCGTCGATCATCGCGGCGAGCGTGGTGGTCTTCCCCGAGCCCGTGGGGCCGGTGACGAGCACCAGCCCGCGGCGGCGCAGCGCCAGGTCCCGGATGACGGGGGGCATGCCGAGCGAGGAGAGCTTCTGCGGCTCCTCGGCCACGCGACGCAGCACGGCCGCGTCCTCGCCGCGGGTGCGGAAGGCGTTGACGCGGAACCGGCCGATGCCGGTCATGGTGATGGCCAGGTCGGCCTCCAGGTCGCGGTCGTAGACCTCGAGCGCGTCCGCGGGCATGGCGCCCCGCAGCATCTGCGTGAGCAGGGCACCCGGCAGGGCGCGGCCCAGGGGCAGCAGGTCGCCGTCGACCCGGACGCGGGGCGGCACGCCCGCGCGCAGGTGCAGGTCGGAGCCGCCGCGGCGGACGGTCTCGGCGAGCAGGGCCTCCAGGACCTGACCGGCGTCGAGGCCGCCGGCGGACGGCGCGGCGGCCTGTCCGGCTGCGTGTCCGGCTGCGTGTCCGGCGGCGTGCGTGGGGGTGGCTGCGGGCGCGCTCGAGGGCGCGCCGAGGGGCGCCGCGTGGGCGGCGTCCTGGCCGGCCGTCCCGTCGGTCAGGTGGTGGGCGTGCGTGCTCACTGGGGGTCGTCCTCCGTCCCTCGGAACGGGGGTCGCAGCGCTGGGGGCGCAGGCGGACCGGTCCATTCCGACTTGACGTATCGTGAGAGTGATCGGGCTCCGACACTCCGGACTTGACCAAGAACGTCGTAAAATTTTCATCCCAGGATTTCCGTCCCGATCGTCAAGTCGCCGCTCCGCGCGGCCGATGACCTCCTCGAGCAGGACGGAGATCATCCATGGCGAACCTCGTGGGTCTCGAGATCGGGACCAGCAGCGTGCGCGCCGTCGAGGTACGCACCAGACGCGGTGCACCGACGTTGCGCCGGCACGCCCGCGTCCCCCTTCCTCCCCGTGCGGTGGAGGCTGGCGTGGTGCGCGACGACGACGCGGTCGCGCACGCCCTGCGCGAGCTGGTGGGCACGCTGCAGCCCAAGGCCCGCGACGTCCGTCTGGCGGTCGGCTCGGCCTCGGTGCTCGTGCGCCAGCTCGAGCTGGACTGGATGAGCGACGAGGACCTGCGCCGCTCGCTGCGCTACCAGGTGGCCGACCTGCTGCCGGTGCCGATCGACGACGCCAACATCGACCACCTGCCGCTCGGCGAGGACACGATCGTCGACGAGGACGGCCGCACCCGCCGGATCACCCGCATCCTGCTCGTCGCCTCCGCCCGCGAGGCGGTGGACGGCCTCGTCCGCGCCGCGCAGTCCGCCAAGCTGCGGGTGCTCTCGGCGGACCTCACCGCCTTCGCAGCCCTGCGCGGCCTCGGCGCGGCGGGCCTCGGCCCCGCTCCCGCGCCACAGCCCGCGGTCACGCCCGTGCCGACGCTGGTGGGCGCCCCGGGCGAGGAGGGCGAGCGGCTCCCCGCGTCCGCCGTGGCCGCTGCTCCGCTGCCCGCCCGCGCGGTGCTGGACGTCGGCGCCGACACCGTCGGCGTCACCGTGGAGGGCCCGGACGGGCCGCGCTCCGTGCGCGTGGCCGCCGGCCTCGGCGGTGAGCTGCTCACCCGGATGCTCGTGGAGCAGACGGGACGCACCCGCGACGAGGCCGAGGACCTCAAGCGCCGCACGCGGCTGCTGCCGGTGCCCGGCGCCCAGCCGGTCGACCGCGACCAGGCCCTCGCCCAGGAGGCCGTCTCCCGGATGCTCGCCGAGGTGCGCGCGACCCTGGACTTCCAGGTCTCCCACGACCCCCGGCACTCCCCCACGCACATGCTGCTGACCGGCGGCGGCTCCCTGCTGCCCGGCCTGGCCGAGCACTGCCGCGCCGTCGTCGGGCTGCCCGTCGAGGTCCTCGGCGACGGCCCGCACGGCCCGCTGCTGCCCAGCAGCGACCTCGTCGTCCCGCTCGGGCTGTGCAGCCCCGGCCTGCCCGCCACCACCACGGGAGGCCGCCGATGAGCCGCGCCGCCACCACCGGCACCCGCAAGGCCGGCCGCCGCGCGGCCGACGCCCCGCTCGACCCCACCGTGCCCGTCCCGGACAGCCCGGCCGCGCTCACCTCGCGCAAGGGCGGCCGCTCGAAGGGGGGCAAGCCCGGCAAGGCGCCGAAGGGCGGCAAGGCGGGCAAGGCTCCGGTCGCCCCGCCGCCCCGGCACGGCGTCAACCTCGTCTCCCCCTGGGTGCTCGAGCAGCACCGGGTGCGGCACCTGCGCCGCCGCTTCGTCTACGGCGTGGGCAGCCTCGTGCTCGTCCTGGGCCTCGTCGGCACCGGCATGCACTTCGCCCTCGCCCAGGCCGAGGCCGAGCTCAGCGGCGAGCAGGCCGTCACCGACGGCCTCCAGCTGCGCATCTCGGCGCTCGACGACGTCTCCGCCTACGTCAGCTCCGTGCGCGGCCGCGGTCTCGTCACCCGCACGCTCATGAGCACCCAGGTCGACACCGCCGCCGTCGTGAAGGGCCTCGACAAGGCTCTCCCGGACGGGGCGGAGCTGGCGAGCCTGACGTTCACGCTCGCCCCCGCGGCCGACGCGACCACCGACGCCGCCACGACCACGGACGGCACCACCACCGACGGCACCACGGACGGCGCCGCCACCGACGCCACGGCGGCCGTCGACCCCGACCGCGGCATCGGCGCCACCTGCGCCGGCCCGGACCCGTTCGGCGCCAACCCGGTGCTCACCTGCGTCTCGATCGCCGGCACCGCACCCGACCGCCAGGCCGTGGCCCGCCTCGTCGAGCGGCTCGAGTCCGACGAGATGTTCTCGGAGCCCTTCATCACCACCACCACGGCCGGCGAGGACGGCGTCACCTTCGCGGGCACGGTCGGCGTCACGTCGGTGGCCTTCACCGGCACCTACGACGACCTGGCCTCGGCCCTGCTGCCGCCGCTGGCGACGGCCGAGGACACCGAGACCACCGACGCCACCGCCGCCACCACCACCGAGGACGAGGAGACCACCCCGTGAACCTCCGCACCCCCCTCGCCACGGTCGTCGTCGGGTCGCTCGTCGTCCTCCTCGTGCTCCTGGCCGGCTGGTTCGGCGTCGTCGGCCGCTACCTCGGTGCCCTGGGCGAGACCCGAGACGCCACGGTCGCCGCCCAGGACGCGAACAACCTGCTCCAGGTGAAGCTGGCCGGCCTGGAGAAGCTGCGCGACGAGCTCGGCGACGTCCGCTCGCTCGCCGCCGACCTCGACGTCCTCGTGCCCACCACCGCCGACCAGCCCGGCCTGTTCGAGCTGGTCGACAAGGCCGCGAAGAAGGCCGGCATCCCGCTGGACGACGTCACCGCGCTCTCCCCCAGCACGCCCGTCGAGTGGGCCTCGGCCTCCGGCGTCGCCGCCGCGGGCGTGCCGACCGGCGCCGAGCTGGCCGTGCAGACCGTGACGATCAGCGTCGAGGCCGACTACGACGCCTGCCGCACGATGCTCGCCGAGATCGGCAAGCTGGACCGGGCGATGCTCGTCTCCTCGGTCTCCCTGTCGCAGTCCGAGAGCGACCAGTGGGTGCTCCTCGTCGAGAGCAGCACCTTCCTCGCCCCCGAGATCGCCGAGCCGGCCTCCGTCCCGGGCGCCTGACGTGCAGCACTCCCCCCGTGCCGTCACGCCCGGCCCCTTCCCCGAGGTCCTCCCCCCGGCCCGCCTGAGCCCGCTCGAGCCGGCGCGCGCCCACGACCACCACCCCACCCCCCGACCGGTCCCCGTCCCGGACCCGGCGCGGAACCCCGGCCCTGCCCCCAGCGGGGCCGGGGCGCCCGCGTCGTGGCAGACCGACCGGCTCACCGGTCTCCTCACCCGCGACGAGATGGAGCGCACCGCGCCCGGCCTGGTCACCCAGGCGCTGGAGCAGGGCGCGTCCGTCGCGGTCGCGCTGGTCGACGTCGACCGGCTCAAGCAGGTCAACGACGCGCTCGGCCACAGCGCCGGCGACCACCTGCTCGTCGAGACCGCGCAGCGGCTGCGGGCCGTGGCCGGCCCCCGCGCGCTCGTGGCCCGCTGGGGCGGGGACGAGTTCGTGCTGGTCAAGCCGCTGCACCACACCGCCGTCGCCGCGTCCTTCGAGGAGCGGCTGCGGGAGCAGCTGGGCGGCTCGCGCACCCCGACGCTCGGGCCCGACGGGGCCCCGGGCAACCTGCTCCAGGCCTCCGTCGGCGTGGCCGTCGCCGGCCAGGACGGCACCACCCTGCCCGACCTGGTCGCCGGTGCCGACCAGCGGATGTACCGGGACAAGCAGCGCGCCCGCGGCGCCGCCGAGACCGAGGTCGTGACCGGACCCTCCGACGAGGTGCTCCTCCCCTCCCTCGCCTCGGCCGTCGCCGACCCGGACGGCGCCGGGCTCGGGGTGCGCCTGCACCCGCGGACCGGGCCCGACGGCGAGCTGTACGGCGTCGAGGCGGTGCTCCGGTGGCGCGACCTGCGGCACGGGTCGATCCCCGCGGCACGCACCCGCGCGCTGGCCGAGCGGCACGGGCTGGCCCGCTGCCTGGACGCCTGGGCCGTCGGCCGCGCCCTGGAGGGCCTCGCCGCGCTCGTCGGGACGCCCGGTGCCACCACCGGCACCGTGCCCCGCGTGGGCTCGCCGCGCACGACGGTGGCCGTCGACGTGTCCGCCCGCACCCTGCTCGACCCCGCGCTGCCCGGCATCATCACCCGCGCCGCCCGGCAGGCCGGCCATGCCGACCACGACCCCGACCACCCCGCGGCCCGGCTGCTGCTCCAGGTCAGCGAGTCCGCGGGCTCGCTGCTGGGGGACGCGGCCTCGCTCGACGCCCTCACCTCCACCGGCGCCCGGCTCAGCATCCCCGAGCACGGCGGCACCCGACCGGCGCTGGCCCTGGTGTGGGCCAACCCGCTGGTCGGCGAGGTCCGGCTCCAGCCGTCCTTCGTGGCCCGCGCCGCGCAGGACGCCGGCGAGGCCGAGCGCGTCCGCCGGCTGACCGGGGCCGCGCACACCCTCGGGGTGCGGGTCGTCGCCCAGGGCGTCGCGGACCAGGACGTGGCCGAGCGGCTGCTGTCGCTGGGCTGCGACGCGGTCCAGTGCGGTCGCGGCGGGCAGGCATCGTCCGCGACCACGGCATCGGCACCGGAGTCGGGGTCGGCGTCGGCGTCGGCGTCGGCGTCGGCGTCGGCCGAGACCTGCCCCGACGCGGTGGGCGGGGCCGTCCGGTGAGCGTCCTGCTCGCCGTCTGCGTCGTCCTCGGGCTGCTCGGGCTGGCGCTGGGCTCCTTCGGGACCGTGGTCGCGCACCGCGTGCCGGCCGGGCTGTCGGTGGTCAGTCCGCGCTCCGCCTGCCCCGCCTGCGGGCACGCGGTGCGCGAGCGCGACAACGTGCCGGTGCTCTCCTGGGTGCTGCTGCGCGGTCGGTGCCGCGACTGCGCCACCACCATCCCGTGGCGCTACCCGGCCGTCGAGGCCGCCACCGCCGTGCTGTTCGTGCTGCTCGCGGTGCTGCTCCTGCCGGCCTCCGTCGGGTCGTGGACGGCCTGGGACGCCGGCCGCCTCGTCGCCTGGCTGGCCGTGGTCGCCGGCGGCGTGCCGCTGGTGGCGGTCGACCTCGCGCTGCACCGCCTGCCCTTCGCCGTCACGGCCTGGACCGGCGGCTTCGTGCTCGCGGGCCTGGCCGGCGGTGCCGTCGCGGTCGGCGACCCGGGCCTGCTCCTGCCGCCGCTGGTCGGCGCGCTGGTGTGGCTCGCCGTCATCGGCGGCCTGCACGTGCTCACCGCCGGGCGCGGCATGGGCCTGGGCGACGTGGCGCTGGCGCCGGTGCTCGGCGCGGCCACCGGGTCGCTGACGGTCACCGGTCTCGTGCCCGGGGCCGCGCTGGTCGGCCTCGCCCTCGCCTTCGTGGGCGGCGCCCTCGTGGGCGGCGGTCTGCTCCTGGCGGACCGCTCGCGCCGCCGCGTCCTGCCGTTCGGGCCGTTCCTCGTGGGCGGCGCGCTGCTCGCAGTGCCCTGCGGCGTGCCGCTCGCGGAGGCGTACGCCGGGCTCGTGGGCCTGTAGCGGCTGCTCCGCGGAGGACGGGCGCGGGCGCATTCCCACGCTCGCTGTGATCACTCTCGCCGTCGTCGACCCTGGTCAGCGGTGACCCGGGCGGGAGAAGGTGGACCTCGGCAACGAGCCGCCCTCCCCGTCCCCCGAGAGGACCCCGTGACCGAGCAGTCGACCGCTCACCAGGCCACCGCGCCCCAGCACGAGGTCACCGGTCCGGTGCCGCGGGCGGGCGTGGCCGACGTCGTCGAGCCCGACCCCCGCGGCGGCCCACGTGCCCGCCGCACCCGCCGGCACCGTCCGACGCTCGGGTTCGTGGCGGCGGCGGTCTCGCTGGTGGCGGTCTTCATCTCCTCCGGGTCCCCGATCCCGCTGTACGAGACCTACCGCGTCACCGACGGGCTCACCACGGCCGACCTGGCGCTGGCCACGGTCGCCTACCTGGCCTCCGTCCTCGCGGCGCTGCTCGTGCTGGGCCGCGTCTCCGACCACCTCGGGCGACGCCGGGTGGCCATGACGTCGGTGGTGCTCGCGATCGTCGGCTCCCTCGTCCTCCTGGACGTCGGCTCGCTCGGCGCGCTCGCCGCGGCCCGCGTCCTCCAGGGGCTCGCGTGCGGCTTCGCCACCTCCGCCGTGGCCGCCTACCTGCTCGACCTCTCCCCGCCGCGGCGCGCGTGGATCGCCCCGGCCCTCGTGGCCGGCGGCCCGCAGGTCGGCATCACCACCGGCGCGCTGCTGACCGGCCTGTTCGCCAGCTTCTCGCCGTGGCCGACCACCGGCTCCTACGTCGTGGTGCTGGCGCTGCTCCTCGTGTGCCTGGCCCTGCTCGCGCTGGCACCGAGCAGCGACGTGCGTCCCGGACTGCTGCGCTCGCTGCGACCGCAGGTCGCCCTGCCGTCGTCCGTGCGCCCGCTGCTGCCGGCCGCCGTCGCGGTCTTCTGCGGCACCTGGTCGCTGGGCGGCTTCTACCAGTCCTTCAGCCCCACGATCTCGGCCACCTACCTGGGCACCGAGGACCCGTTCATCGGCTCGCTGGTCTTCGCCTCGTTCATGATCACCTACGGCCTGGGCATCCCGATCACGGCGCGGATGACGCCGGTGGGGGCCCAGCGCCTGGGTATCACCCTCTTCGCGGTCGGGGTCGCCGGCATCGTCCTGGGCCTGCACCTGGGCAGCGTGGCGCTCGTGCTGGCCGCCGGCGTCGTCGCGGGCACCGGCATGGGCACCGGCTTCACCGGCTCGGTGCAGACGCTGCTGCCGCACGTGGCCCCCGCGCAGCGCTCCGGCGTCATGGCATCGGTGTACCTGTTCTCCTACGCCGGCGCGGCGTTCCCCAGCCTGGTCGCCGGCCGGCTCACCCACGTCGTGGGCCTGGCCGACCTGTCCTTCGCCTACCTCGGCATCGGCGTGCTCGCCGCGCTCGTGGTGTTCTGGCGGACGCGGGGCGCGCGCTCCTAGTCGCCCGGGTCCGGCTCCTCGGCCTCCAGCCACCCGCGGAACGCCTCGAGGTTCGCAGTGGACTCCCCGCGCAGCCTCCGCCACTCCCACTCCTTGCGGATGGAGGAGGCGAAGCCGAGCTCGAGGATCGTGTTGAACGAGTCGTCGGCGTAGGTGAGCACCGACCCGAGCACCCGGTCGAGCTCGTCGGGCTGCGCCGCGGACAGCGGCAGGCGGCCGTCGAGGTAGATGTCACCGAGCCGGTCGAGGGCGAACGCGACGCCGTACATCCGCAGGTTGCGCTCCAGCAGCCAGCGGTAGACACCGGCGTGGTTCTCGTCGGGGGCGCGGCAGACGAAGGCGTGCACGCCGAGCGCGTGGGTGCCGACGTCGAGGCGCACGGCCGTCGAGAGCTTCTTCTCGCCGGGCAGCGCGAAGGAGAACACCCCGGGGCTGGACTCGTCGACCTCGAGGTCGAGCGAGGCGAGGTGGTCGCGGACGACGGCGGCCACGGCCGCGCGCTCGGGCGGCAGCGCGCCGCCGAGCAGGGCGCCGTGCTCCGCGCCGCTCATCGGCCGAGCACCTGCAGGTGCTCGAGGCCGGCGGCCGGCACCGACGGGGCCGGGCTGTCGCGGCGCAGGAGCGCGCGGGCCCGCTCGTAGGCGCGCACGGTGGCCTCGGCGGTCGCCTCCCAGGCGAACCCGGAGGCCTGCGGACGGGCCCCGGCCGTGAGCCGGGCACGCAGGTCGTCGTCGCCGAGCACCCGGCCGAGCACGTCGGCCCAGTCGCCCGGCTCGTGGCCGTCGACCAGCAGGCCGCTGCGTCCGTCCCGCACGACCGTCGTGAGCCCGCCGACCGCGGCGGCGACCACGGGCGTGCCCGAGGCCTGCGCCTCGGCGGCGACCAGCCCGAACGACTCGTTGTAGGAGGGCACCGCCACCACGTCGGACAGGCCGTACCAGCGGGCGAGGTCGGACTGGGCGCAGGGCGGCACGAAGCGGACGACGTCGGGGTGGCCGGGACGCCCGACCAGGCCGAGCGTCGAGGCCAGCTCGGCGAGCGACTCGGGGTGGTCGAGGCCGCTGCCGGAGGGCCCGCCGACCACGGGCACGACCAGCCGGTCGCGCAGCCGCGGCTCGCGCTCGAGCAGCACGGCCACCGCGCGCAGCAGCACGTCGGGGGCCTTCAGCGGCTGGATGCGTCCGGCGAACATCACCACGAGCGCGTCGGGCGCGATCCCGGCCCGGGCGCGCGCCCGCGCGACCTCGGCGGCGCTGAGCGGGGCGAACCGGTCCAGGTCGACGCCGGGGTGGACGACCTCGACCCGTGACGGGTCGGCGCCGTAGTGCCGCACGAGCTGGCGGGCCTCGAGGTCGGTGTTGGCGATGAGGAGGTCGGAGGCGCCGACGACCTGCTCCTCCCCGATGACCCGGGCGGCGGGCTCGGGGGTGTCGCCCTCGGCCAGCGACTCGTTCTTCACCTTCGCCATGGTGTGCATGGAGTGCACCAGCGGCACGCCCCAGCGGTCGCGGGCCAGCGCCCCGACCTGGCCGGAGAGCCAGTAGTGGGAGTGCACGACGTCGTAGTGGCCCAGCGGCTGGGCGGCCTCGGTGCGCAGCACCTCGCGGGCGAAGGTGCACAGCTGGCCGGGCAGCTCCGACTTCGTCAGCCCCTCGAACGGGCCGGCGGCGACGTGGCGCACCAGGATGCCGTCGTCCACCTCGACCACGGGCGGCTGGGCGGACGAGGTGGCGCGGGTGAACACGTCGACCTCGCAGCCGGTCGCGGCTAGGCGACGCGCGAGCTCGATGACGTAGACGTTCATGCCGCCGGCGTCGCCGGTGCCGGGCTGGTCCAACGGGGAGGTGTGGAGGCTGATCATCGCGGCCCGACGCACCCGCTCGGCGTTGCTCACCCTGCCTCCTCCTCGACTCGGCCCGGGTCGTCGCGGCACCTGTGGCGGTGCGGCACGGACTCCCGGCCCAGCGCACAACCATGCCACCGCGCCCCGTGTTCCCGAGATCACCCTTGTGACGGTGGGACGCCGCCCACCCGGACCAGGCGGGGCTCCGGCGCCGGTGGTTGCATGTGGCACATGAGCCTCCCCGCCGACGCCGTCACCGGCCCCGCCACCTCCGTGTACTCCGCCCCCGTCCCGCCGTCGGGCTCGACCCCGCTGGCCGTGGTGACCGGGGCGAGCAGCGGCATCGGCGCGGCCACGGTCCGCGGGCTCGCCTCGGCCGGCTACCGGGTCGTGCTGGCCGCGCGCCGCACCGACCGGATCGAGGCGCTGGCCGCCGAGGTCGGCGGCGTGGCCGTGGCGTGCGACGTCACGGACGAGGCGCAGGTCGCCACCCTGGCCGAGCGGGTCGGTGAGCTGGGCGAGGGCCGGCTCGACGTGCTGGTCAACAACGCCGGCGGCGCGATCGGCAGCGACCCGGTCGCCTCGGCCGGCCTGGACGACTGGCGCGCGATGTACGAGGTGAACGTGCTGGGCACCCTCGCCGTGACGAAGGCGCTGCTGCCCGCGCTCGTCGCCTCCGGGGCCGGCGCCGTGCTCAACGTCGGCTCCACCGCTGGTCGGATCGCCTACGAGGGCGGTGGCGGGTACACCGCGGCCAAGCACGGCACGCAGGTGATGACCGAGACGCTGCGCCTGGAGCTGTTCGACCAGCCCGTCCGTGTGCTCACCATCGAGCCGGGGATGGTGCGCACCGACGAGTTCGCCCTCAACCGCTTCGACGGGGACGAGGAGAAGGCCGCCAAGGTCTACGCCGGCGTCGCGGAGCCGCTGGTCGCCGAGGACGTGGCGGACGCGATCGTCTGGATGGTCACCCGCCCGTTCCACGTCAACGTCGACACCCTCACCATCCGCCCCCGCGCCCAGGCCGCCCAGCACAAGGTCCACCGTCAGGCGTGAGCGCAGCGAGCGCCTGAGCCGGTGGAGGTTGAGGGAGGCCCGCGGCTGAGGGACGAAGCCGCGACGGCCGGCTCGAAACCTAGGACCGCCGCCCCTGAGCCTGCGACTGGGCGATGCGGTCGAGGTCGAGCGAGGCCCTGCCTCGGTGATCGAGGTGCGAGGCCGGCCGCGGCCGAGCCACGAGATCCCCGCACCCGAGCCGGGGCGCGCGCCTTCGTCGGGTGCGGGCGTCTCGTGGCTCCTCGCCGGAGCTCGTCGCACCTCGACGACCCTGGCGGTATGACCTGCGCCCCACGAATGCCCCTGGCGGAGTGACGCACGACACGGCAGGCTCGGTGCTCGTGAAGACGATCGGACTTGTCGGTGGCATGAGCTGGGAATCCAGCGCGGTGTACTACGAGCAGCTCAACAGCGGCGTCGAGGAGCGGGTCGGGCCGCTGTCGTCCGCCCGCCTGGTGATGGCGTCGGTGGACTTCGCCGAGGTGACGCGGCTGCAGGAGGCCGAGGACTGGGACGCCGTGGCCGCGCTGCTGGTCGAGGCCGCCCAGGGCGTCGAGCGCGCCGGGGCCGACGTGCTGCTGCTGTGCACGACGACCTTCCACCAGGTCGCGGACCAGGTGGAGGCGGCGATCGGCATCCCGCTGCTGCACCTGGCCGACGTGGTCGCGCAGGCAGCCAAGGACGCGGGGCTGAGCGAGGTCGGCCTGCTGGGCACGACGTTCGCGATGGAGCGCGACTTCTTCGTCGACCGGCTCGCCTCGCACGGCCTCAAGGTGCACGTGCCTGACCCCGACCACCACGACACGGTGAACCGGATCATCTACGACGAGCTCGTGCACGGCCGCGTGGTCACGCGGTCGCGGCGCACGGTCACCGGCCTGATCGACGACCTGTGGGACGCCGGCGCGGGCGGCGTCATCCTCGGGTGCACCGAGCTCGAGCTGCTGATCTCCCAGGCGGACGCGCAGATCCCGGTGCTGGGCTGCACCAGCCTGCACGTCGGGGCCGCCCTGGACCACGCGCTGGCCTGACCCGGGCACGGCCCACCGCCCCGCCCACCCTGGGCCGGGCCTCCCACGCCGGAGGGCCCGACCCGAGGACGGGCGGAGAGGGTGCCGCTCAGGAGTAGTCGGGCTGCTTGACCGCGCGCCAGGGGCCGGTGTTGCCGGCCTTGTCGACCGCGCGCACCCAGGTGAAGACCCGGCCGTCGGCGTTCTTCAGCACGTTCTGCCACTTCTGGCTGACCGCGACCTTGGAGCGGGTCCTGCTGACCTCGATCGTGCCGAGGCCGGACTTCTTGTCGCTGCCCGCGACGTCGAGCCGCCACGTCTTCTCGGCACGGACCCAGCGGGCCTTGGCCGAGGTGATCCGCGGCGCCACGGTGTCGACGACGATCGCGTCGCGCCAGACCGCGTCCGTGCCGCTGCCGGGGAAGCGGACGAAGACCCGGCCGGAGAAGGACGTGTACCAGTCGTAGATGCAGGAGTCCTTCACGTCGGTGGTCCAGGAGTCCTCGAACGCCTTGTTGTTGGCGATCTCGATGGTGTCGGCGCCCTCGGGCGTGGCGACCTGGAGCATGACGCGGCGGGTGACGGTGTACTTGGCGCCGCGGTTGATCAGCAGGTCGTCGGTTCCGCAGGCCCAGGGCTCGTCGGCCGCCGGGTTGTCCGAGCCCGGCTCGACGGTGCTGGCCCAGAACGAGTAGCCGCCGTTGCTCCACCGCTGGACGCGGCCGTTGCGGGTGTCGGCGACGTAGAGGTTGCCCGCCCGCTTGGTGCCGTCCTGCGGGTGCTGGGCGATGGCGGTGGGCAGGTTGAGCCAGCCCATCTTGGCCGAGGCCTGCGCCGGGTGGCCGAGGGTGCGGTACGAGGTGTAGTCGTTGCCGCCGTCCATCATGAACACCGCGTTGTTGGCGGCGTCGAGCACGGCGAGCTGGCCGAGCTTGTCGGCGGACAGGTCGGTGGGCATCGGGGAGAAGCCGTCGGCGACCTTCGGCAGCCGCACCTGGGTGCGGGGCTTGTCGCCGTCGCTCAGGGTGGCCGCGTCGTAGGCGGCCAGGGTGCCCTGGCCGGGCAGCGCGACGACGACCCGCGCCGGGACGCCCTTCGAGCCGGGCACGTAGGCCAGGCCGCCTCCCGGCTTCTTGCCGGGCAGGTCGGTGCTGGCCAGCAGGATGCCGCCGGTGGTGTAGGCCTGCAGCTTGGTGCCGCAGCGCTGGGCGACGTAGACGGTCCGGCCCTGCACCGCGATGCCGCCGTAGAGGCCGGGGTCGCGAACGGACGCCGGGCACCAGACCTCGGGGCGCAGGAGCCAGCGCTTCTTCACCACGCCGTCGAAGGTCATCTGGGTGACGCTGCGGCCGTAATAGATCCAGAGGCTCTTCCCGGAGACCTCGAGGTCGGTCACCGGGTCGGGCTGGTCGAGCACGAGCGGCGTCAGGGCGTCGCCCTGGCTCGAGAGCCGCGCGAGCGTGCCGCCGTTGCGGAAGCCCACGAACGTGGTGCCGTCGGAAGCCACCGCCACCGCGGTCGGCTTGTCCGCGCCGGCGAGGAACGAGGTCCTGGCGGCATCGGTGCCGGCCACGGGGGCAGCCACGGGATCGGCGGAGGCGCCGGCGAGCGGCGCGGACCCGAGCGCGAGCGCCAGGGCCGTGGTCAGCGTGAGGCCCAGGACTCGCCTGAGCGCGGGGCGCCGGACGGGGGCCGTGGCCCGCGTCGCGCCGAGATCGTGGTCGTTCCCTCCCCAGAGCACGCGGTCAGGCTAGGGACTCCCGAGCGCGCCCGTGCGCCGAATCGGCCAAACCTGGGGGCGGCACCCAGAAATACCCCGCCCCGTTTCACCACCTGGGCATTCGCGGCAGCATCGCGCCCGCAGCCGGCGCCGCGCCAGACGTGAGCGACGGCGTGAGGGACGGCGTGACGGGGCCTACTGCGCCGGCGCCCGGTCCGGCGGGAAACCGCCGGTGGAGACCGGGCCCCAGGAGGTCGGCGAGATCCGCAGCAAGGTCTTGCCCTGGCGTCGCATGGCCTCGCGGTACTCGTCCCAGTCGGAGTGCTCCCCGGCGATGCAGCGGAAGTACTCCACCAGGCCGTCCTCGGCCTCCCGCGACGGCATGTCCAGCACCTCCGCGGTGCCGTCGACCTGCACGTACGCGTCGTTCCACTCCGCCCCGTGCACCATGACGCTGACCCGGGCGTCGCGCCGCAGGTTCACCGCCTTGGCCCGGTCCGGGTAGGTGGAGACGACGAGGTGCTCGCCGGAGACGCCGCCGGAGACCGGGGACATCTGCAGCCCGCCGTCCCGCTTGCGGGTCACCAGCGTCCAGTCGTGCTTGTCCCGCACGAAGTCGAGGAGGTCGGTCAGGTCCACGCGGGTGGTCGTCGCGATCGAGGCCATGACGCCACCGTACGCACGGCGGCGGCCGCGCGCCTCGTCCGGGCGGGCGGACGACAGCGGCGGGCGGCACGGGTGTGGACGGACCGCGCCGGTCGGCAGCCGGGCTCAGGCACCCGCCGCGCGACGCGCCTCCAGGCCGTCGAGCAGCACGGCCAGGCCGACGTCGAAGTGCGCGGCGAAGTCGTAGCCGGGCACCAGCACCTGCTCGCGGGCCAGCCCCGCGACGTGCGGGTAGGCCTCCCCCATCGCCGCCAGCATCGGCTCGGCCACGGCCGCGATCTCCGCGGCGGACCCCGGCCCCGCCTCCGTCGGCATCGGGAGCGTGGCCTGCTGGAGCGCGAAGCCGAACGTGAACGCGTCGAGCACCGCGAAGGCCAGCCCGGCGGTGGCGGTGTCGAAGCCGGCCGCGGCCAGGGTCGCGAGCACCGCCTCGTGGTGGCCGAGCAGCACCGGCCCGGGCGAGGTGCGGGTCTCGATCAGGTGCAGGCACCACGGGTGGCGGGTCATCGCCAGGCGCGTGGACGAGCAGCGCCCGGCCAGCTCGGTGCGCCAGTCGGCCCCGGCGGCGACGGCCTCGGCCGAGGGCAGCGCGATCTCGGCGACCACCCGCTCCACCAGGGCGTCGAGCACGGCCTCCTTGTTGGCCACGTGGTGGTAGAGCGACATCGGCTGGACGCCGACCCGGGCGGCCAGGGAGCGCATCGTCAGCGCCTCGACCCCCTCGGCGTCGGCCAGCGCGAGCGCCTCGTCCACCACCCGCTCCCGCGTCAGCGCCGGGCGCCGCCGGCCTGGACCACCCGCCGACCCCGCACCGTGCCCCGTTGACGCTGCCATGGCGCAACCGTACCTTACAACGTAAGTCTTACTTAGTAAGGTTCGGATCGGAGCAGGAGACCGCCATGACCACCACCGCCAACCCCGTGCCCGCCAACCCCGTGCCCGCCAACCCCGGGCCCGGCACCCGCCGTGCCACCGCACTGCCGTCGGCCCGGGTCGGCGCCCTCGTCGCCGGCACCGCCCTGCTCGTGATGACGGTGCTGGCGCCCGTCGGCGTCCTGCTGCTGGACCGCGGGCAGGCCGTGCCCGGCGGCCTGCTGTTCGCCCTGGTCGCCTGCCTCGACGTGACGATCGGCCTGGCGCTGCTCCCCCTCACGCTGCCCGCCGGGCGTCGGCTCGCGCTGGTCGCGGCGCTGGCCCGCGTCCTGGCCGGGCTGGCCCTGCTCGTGGCGGCGGGCTTCGCCGTCGCGGGACGGGTGGCGACGTTCCAGGACGTCTGGGACGTCTCGCTGCTGGTCTTCGGCGTGCACCTGCTGGCGCTCGGGTGGCTGCTGGCCCGCTCCGGGCCCGCCCCGGCCTGGGTCGGGTGGCTCGTCGCGCTCGCCGGCGCGGGGTACGCCGTGGACGCGGTGGCCGACGTCGTGGCCCTGCTCGGCGGCCCCGCAGGCGCGCCGACGATCAGCCTCGTCACGTTCGTCGGCGAGCTGGTGCTGATGGTCTGGCTGCTCGCGCGGGGCGGTCGCCCCGCCCCGTCCGCCTGAGGCCCACGCGCGCCCGATCGGCACGAATCGGCGCCTGGGGGTCGCGACACTAAGATGGCCGGGGCCAGGCGTGCGCGCCGGCCACTCCCCGAGGCCCACGCGTTCGAGCGGCGGGCCGCCACGAGCCTGGAAGCGACGCCTGAGAGCCATGTCCGAGATCAAGTCCGCCAACCTGCGCAACGTCGCCATCGTCGCGCACGTCGACCACGGCAAGACCACCCTCGTCGACGCCATGCTGCGGCAGGGCGGCGCGTTCAGCGAGCACCAGGCCGAGTCCGTCGCGGACCGCGTCATGGACTCCGGTGACCTCGAGCGCGAGAAGGGCATCACCATCCTCGCGAAGAACACCGCCATCCACTACAACGGTGCGTCCGCCCCCGAGGGCATGACGATCAACATCATCGACACCCCCGGCCACGCCGACTTCGGTGGCGAGGTCGAGCGCGGCCTGTCGATGGTGGACGGCATCGTGCTGCTGGTCGACGCCTCCGAGGGCCCGCTCCCCCAGACCCGCTTCGTGCTGCGCAAGGCGCTCAACGCCGACATGCCCGTCGTGCTGGTGATCAACAAGGTCGACCGCGGCGACGCCCGCATCGACGAGGTCACCGACGAGGTCTACGAGCTGTTCATGGACCTGCTCGACGACTCCCACAGCCAGGACGCGCTCGACTTCCCCGTCGTGTACGCCTCCGGCAAGGCCGGCATCGCCTCGACCGAGAAGCCCGAGAACGCGACGCTGCCCGACGGCGACAACCTCGAGCCGCTGTTCAAGACGATCCTCGAGACCATCCCCGCGCCGAAGTACACCGAGGGCGCCCCGCTCCAGGCCCACGTCACGAACCTGGACGCCTCCCCGTTCCTCGGCCGCCTCGCGCTGCTGCGCATCCACCAGGGCGAGCTGCGCAAGGGCCAGCAGGTCGCGTGGATGAAGACCGACGGCACCGTGAAGAACGTCAAGATCACCGAGCTGCTGATCACCGAGGGCCTGACCCGCGTGCCCGGTGAGTACGCCGGCCCCGGCGACATCGTCGCGATCGCGGGCATCCCCGACATCATGATCGGCGAGACCATCGCCGACGCCGAGAACCCGGTGGCCCTGCCCCGGATCACCGTCGACGAGCCGGCCATCTCGATGACCATCGGCACCAACACCTCGCCGCTGGTCGGCAAGGTCAAGGGCGCCAAGGTCACCGCCCGCATGGTCAAGGACCGCCTCGACACCGAGCTCATCGGCAACGTCTCGCTCCGCGTCCTGCCCACCGAGCGCCCCGACGCCTGGGAGGTCCAGGGCCGTGGCGAGCTGGCGCTGGCCATCCTGGTCGAGCAGATGCGCCGCGAGGGCTACGAGCTGACCGTCGGCAAGCCGCAGGTGGTCACCCAGGAGATCGACGGCAAGGTGCACGAGCCGCTCGAGCGCCTCACGGTGGACGCCCCCGAGGAGTTCCTCGGCACCATCACCGAGCTCCTCGCCACCCGCAAGGGCCGCATGGAGAACATGACCAACCACGGCACCGGCTGGATCCGGATGGAGTTCGTGGTGCCGGCGCGCGGCCTCATCGGCTTCCGCACCGACTTCCTCACCGAGACCCGCGGCACCGGCATGTCGTCCTCGATCTCCGACGGCTTCACTCCGTGGGCCGGCGAGATCCGCGCCCGCAACAACGGCTCCCTGGTCGCCGACCGCTCCGGTGCCGCCACCGCGCACGCGATGACCTCGCTCCAGGAGCGCGGCACGATGTTCGTCAAGCCCGGCACCGAGGTGTACGAGGGCATGATCGTCGGCGAGAACTCCCGCGCCGACGACATGGACGTCAACATCACCAAGGAGAAGCAGCAGACCAACATCCGCTCCGCCACGGCCGACAACTTCGAGAAGCTGACGCCCCCGCGCGACCTCTCGCTGGAGCAGTGCCTGGAGTTCTGCCGCGACGACGAGTGCGTCGAGGTCACCCCGGAGATGATCCGCATCCGCAAGGTCGTGCTCGACGCCAACGACCGCGCCAAGACCGCTGCCCGCGCCCGTCGCGCGGCCGCCGGTCGCTGAGCCTGCGGCTCACCTCACGCACCAAGCACCACGCACCAACGCCGGACGCCGGCGGGGCGCTCCCCCTCGAGGGAGGCTGCCCCGCCGGCGTCCGGCGATTTTCCGCCGAGTCGGCAGGTGGGCTCAGACGAGGTCGAGCATGCGGCGGCGACGGCCCTCGGCGGTCGGCTCGTAGGCCTGGGCGACCTCGCCGGTGCCGCGCAGCCGCACCTCGCCGTCCTCGTAGCCCGCGTACATCACCGCGCCGCGGCTCAGCCGGATGACCTGGCCGCGCTGGCTGACGGCCTCGACCTCGCCACCGGTGCACACGAGGATGCTGCGGCCGGTGACGGGCAGCAGCACGCCGTCGACGTCGGCCGGGGAGGTCTGCGTGACGGCCAGGCCGAACTCGCCGTCGCCGGGCTCGAACACGTCGGTGCTGGCCCCCACCAGCTCGGGCGAGACCCGGGCCAGGCGCGACATCTCGGCGTCCACACTGGCGACCACGGCCTCGGGCGCGAGGTGCTTGGGCGTGAGGCCGGCCCGCAGCACGTTGTCGGAGTTGACCATGACCTCCACGCACATGCCGGACAGGTGCGCGTGCAGGATGCCCGCCCCCAGGTAGGCGGCCTCGCCGGGCTGGAGCGTGAGCCGGTTGAGCAGCAGCGAGACGATGACGCCGACGTCGCCCGGGTAGTGGGGCGCGATCTCGGTGGCCGAGGCGTAGGCCCGCTTGATGTCGAGGCCCAGCGCCAGGCGCCCGTGGCACAGGGCGACGATCTCGTGCACCTCGTGCACGCTCGGCGGCGAGGTCAGCAGCCGCTCGAGCATGCGGACGATGCCGCGGAAGCCGGGCCGCTCCATGAGCTGCTCGCGCATCCCCTGCACCACCGGGTGGTCCAGCGGACCGAGGATGCGCAGGATCTCGGCGGTCGGCCGGAACCCCACGAGGGTGTCGAAGGTGGTCAGCGCGTAGACCATCTCCGGCTTGGGGTTGGCGTCCTTGTAGAGGCGCTCGGGGGAGTCGATCGGGATGCCCCGCGCCTCCTCCTCCTTGTAGCCCTGGCGGGCGAGGTCGGCGTTCGGGTGCACCTGGATGGACAGGGGCCGAGCCGCCGAGAGGATCTTCATCATGAACGGGATGTCGCCGGAGACGTCGCTCAGCGGGCGCCGCTCGTCCTCGACCTGGACCATGGCGGGCCCCAGCGGGTGGGTGCCCATCCAGACCTCCGCCATGGGGTGACCGGTCGCGGCACGGCCCAGGAACGAGGGGATGTCGTAGGCCGTCCCCCAGGCGTAGTCCTGCGAGGGGCAGTCGAGGAGATGCATGGCGCCCAACCTAGGCTGCGACCGTGCCTCACGGGCAACATGGCTCCCAGGTGACGCACGTCTCCTGGTCGTGAGGCGGACGGTCGCGCCCGGTGGTCCAGGGCACCCGGCCGATCAGGCGCCCGCGCGGCCCAGCAGGGTGTCGCGCCGCTGCGCCAGGCCGAGCAGCTCGGCGTCCGCGTCGCGGCGTGCGGCATCCAGGTCGCGGCGCACCTCGTCCACCTGGTGACGGCCGCGCCGGACCCGCTCGAGGGAGTCCTGGATGCGCCGGCGCACGTTCCAGTCGCTGATGATGTTGTCGAAGAAGACGTCGAAGACCTGCTGCCCGGGACTCACGCCGATGTGGCCGACCCCGACGCGGTCGACGTCCGCGAGCTCGCGGGCCAGGTGGGCCAGCGCCGCGTCGGCCTCGACGATGGCCCGCTGCGCGTCGTCCAGGCGGTTGTACTTCATCGCGTCGCCGATCATCCCGCCGCCGAAGAAGGTGTCGTAGCTCGACCAGCCGTGGGCGGAGTCGAGCCGGTCGTGGGCGTGGGCCAGCGCGCCGGCGGCGTGGCCGGCGGCCTCGGCGGCCTCGGCGAGCTCGCGCTGGCGGTCCTGGAGCGTGCCGACCTCCTCGGCCAGCGTGGCCAGGGCTCGCCCGGTCTCGTCGCCGCGCTCCACCAGCCACTGCTCCACCGCGACCCGCGCCCGCTCCAGCCGGGCCGGGCCACCGCGCAGCCGGTCCAGCCGGGTCCGCACGGCCTCGAGCTCGGCCTCGACGGCGCGCTGGTCGGCCAGCGCCCGGGCGGCCGCCACCTCCGCACGCTGCTGCTCGGCCCGCTCCCGCCGCAGGTCGTCGTCGTGCGTGCCGCGCAGCTGGGACCACAGGCGGCCGGCGCTGAGACCCTCCAGCACTGCCACGTCCGCCGTCTCGGCGGCGAGCACGGCCGTGGCCTCCTCGGTGCGACGCAGGGCCGCGTCCAGCTGTCGCACCGCGCGGCGCCGCCGCTCCTCCTGCCGCACGCCCTCGGCGACCTGCTCCCGCGCGGCGCCCAGCTCGGCGAGCAGGTCGGCAGGCACGTCGTCCGGGACGTCGGCGGGCGCATCCGGGCCGGCGGTCGTCGTGGGAGGGGGCGGTGCATCGCTCACCGGCCCACCGTGACACAGAAGTCCTGACGGCTGCGTCCCCCGACCGGGAGGTACTCGAACCAGGACGTGGGCTGAGCCCAGCAACAGGCGGGAGCGTCACACCCTCCCGGACGTCCACGCCCGGGTCGGACGAGCCGGACCAGACCGGTACGGAAGACGGTGCACCCTTGTCCACCGATCCGTGACTTCGGCAGCGCAGGGGTCGGGCGCGGGAGATGATGCGGCCGTGCCAGCCGTCGCCCGACTCACCTCGCAGCTCGCGAGGCGTGCCCCGTGGATCGTCATCGGTCTCGTGGCGCTGGCGACCTGGCTGATCTCGATCGAGCCGCAGCTGGTCATTGGCGAGAACCGCGGCTTCCTGCCGGCGTTCCTGGCCGCGATCGTGCTCTGCGACGCGCTGACCGGCGTCGTCCTCGTGGCCCTCTACGCCACCGGCGGCAGCCCGCGGCTGCTGGCGCTGTCGTGGGCGTACGCGTACTCCAGCACCGTCGTGACCGTGCACGCGCTGGTCTTCCCCGGCGTGTTCACCGACGGCGACCTGCTCGGCGCGGTCGCCAGCTCGGCGCCGTGGCTGTGGACCGCCTGGCACGTCGGCTTCCCGGCCCTGCTCACCATCGGCCTCGTGCCGTGGCCCGACGGGTTCGCGCGGCTCATGTCGGGCCACCGCCGCACCACCGCGGTCACCTCGCACCTGCTCGTCCTGGGCGGCGCCCTCGCCGTGGCCGCGGCCGCCACGCTGTTCTCCCACCACCTGCCGACGATCATGGTCGACGGCAGCTACGCCACGCTCACCCACGTCTACGGCCCGGCGATCCTGGCGCTCCAGGTGGGCGCCGTGATCGCCGCCCTCCAGCGCGCCCGGGTCGGCTCGGGCCTGGAGACGTGGGCCCTCGTCGCGGTCGTGGCCAGCGCCTGCGACGCCTCGCTGGTGATCCTCGCCGAGGGCCGCTGGACGCTCGGCTGGTACGGCGCCCGGGCCCTGACGCTGCTGGCCGCCGTCGTCGTCCTCGTCTCCCTGCTCACCGAGGCCATCCGCGCCCAGCAGCGCATCCGCACCGACACCGAGCGCCTGCGCGCCCACAACGCCGAGCTGCGCGAGGCGCAGGGCCTGCGCGACCACATGATCGCGGTCGTCACCCACGACATGCGCACCCCCATCGGCGGCCTCACCGGCTACCTCGAGCTCATGGACGACGGCGACCTCGGCGACCTCCCACGGGCGGCCGAGAAGGCGGTGCACCGCAGCCAGGTGCTCGCCCGCCGGCTCTCGCTGCTCACCGAGGACCTGCTCATGGTCGCCACCGGGGCCGGCGCGAACCTGAGCATCGACCCCCGCGAGGTCGACCTGCTGGCCGAGGCCCGCGCGGCCGCGGCCGGGTTCCCCGACCGCGACATCCGTGTGACCGAGCCGCCGGCCCTGGTCACGGGAGAGCGGCCCGTCCGCGTGCGCGCCGACCCGCTCCGCCTCCAGCAGGTGCTCGAGAACCTGCTGATCAACGCGTTCAAGTACGGCGAGCCGCCGGTGGTGATCACGGTGCGCGCGGAGGGCGACGACGGCGTCATCGAGGTCGCCGACCACGGCCCCGGCGTCCCGGAGGAGTTCGTGCCGCGCCTCTTCGACCGCTACAGCCGCGCCACCGGCGTCACGGCCAACGGCTCGGGCCTCGGCCTCTCGGTCGTCGCGGACATCGTCGCCGCCCACCACGGCAGCGTCGGCTACGTGCTGGAGCGCAAGGCGTTCGCGATCCGGCTGCCGCTGGCGCAGCCGCTGCTGGGGGCGCCCGCCTCGCCTGCCACGGAGGCGTCGGTGCCGTCCGTGCCGGCCGGCGCCACGGTCGAGCCGCGCACGGTGAGCGTCCCGGTGGCAGCACCCACAGCGACACCGGCGGCAACACCGGCGGCAACACCGGCGGCAACGCCCACCGTCGTCCCGGGAGTGGAAGCAGCCCTCGTCGAGGACTGAACCGCGTGCACGCGGGCCCGCGGCACGCCATGATGCTCGCGTGCGTCCCCCCGCTGCACACACCTCCCCCCGCGCGTCCGGAGCCGTCGCCCTCCCCACGACGGCTCCCCCGGCACGCTCCGTGAGCGCGCTCGCGCCCTGGTGCGTGGTGGCCGCGCTCGCCGTCATCACGGTGGTCGTCCTCGTGCAGGCCCAGACCCCGCTGCCGGTGAACACGGGCTTCCTGCCCGGCTTCCTGGTGGCGGTCGTGGTCAGCGACGCGATGACGGGCCTCGTCCTCCTCGCCCTGTACGTCACCGGCGACAGCCCGCGGTTCCTGGCCCTGTCCTGGGCCTACGTGTGGACCAGCGCGATCGTCACCCTGCACGCCCTCGTCTTCCCCGACGTGTTCACCCCGGCCGGGTTCGCCGGCTCCACCCCCGACAGCGCCCCGTGGCTGTGGGTCGCCTGGCACGTCGGCTTCGCGGTGCTCCTGGTGCCCGGCCTGCTGCCCTGGCCGGCGCGGGTCACGCGGGCCCTGGGCGGGCGGCACCGGGTGCGGGCCGCGCTCGTCAGCCACGGCGTCGTCCTCGTCCTGGTGCTGCTCGTGGGGCTGGCCACCACCGTCGGCGCCGCGCGGGTGCTGCCGCCGATCCTCGAGGACGGCAGCTACGCGCGCCTGACCACCGTCTACGGCCCCTGTATCCTCGGCGTGCAGGCCGTGGCGCTCGTCGCGGCGTTCGTCAGCGTGCTCAGCGCCCACCGGGCCGGTGTCGAGCGGTGGGCCCTCGTCGCGCTCGCGGGCTCGGCGGCCGACGCGTTCGTGGTGCTGATCGCCCAGGGCCGCTGGACGGTCGGCTGGTACGGCGCCCGGATCATGGCGCTGACCGCGTCCTTCGTGGTGCTGGTCGCGCTGGGCGCCGAGGCCATCCGGGCCGCCCGCCGCGTCCGCGCCTACGCCGAGCGGCTGGTCGAGCGCAACGCCGCGCTCAAGGAGGTGCAGGAGGAGCGCGACCACGTGGTCGCCGTCATCAGCCACGACCTGCGCTCCCCGCTCAGCGGCGTGATCGGCTACCTGGAGCTGCTCGACTCCGGTGAGCTGGGGAGGCTGGAGCCGGACGCCCACCGCGCCGTCCGCGCCGCCCGCGACCTCGTCACCCGGATCACCCTGCTCGCCGACGACCTCGGCACCGCCACCGCCTCGGGCGCGGGCCGGCTGCCGGTGACCACCGCCCCGCTCGACCTCGCCGACGAGGTCTACGCCGCCGTCGCCGGGTTCCCCGACCTCGAGGTGCGCGTCGACACCCGCGCGCAGCCCACCGTCACCGCCGACCCGCTGCGGGTGCAGCAGGTGCTCGCCAACCTGCTGGGCAACGCCGCCAAGTACGGCGATGCGCCCGTGCGGGTCCTGGTCGACGCGGACGCCGGCGAGGCGCTGGTCAGCGTCAGCGACGCCGGCCCCGGCGTGCCCGACTCGTTCGTGCCGCTGCTCTTCGACCGCTACTCGCGCGCGCCCGGCGTCCAGGCACCCGGCACCGGCCTGGGGCTCTCCGTGGTGCACGACATCGTCGAGGCCCACCACGGCACCGTGGCCTACGTGCCCGAGCGCAACGCGTTCGAGGTGCGGCTGCCGCTGGCGACCGGCTGGTCGCTCGGCTGAGCCGTCACCCGGCGCCGGGGCAGGCGGTTCAGGCCCCGAACACCGGCGGACGACGGCCCGTGAACGCCTCGACGCCCTCGGCGAAGTCGGGGCCGGTGTAGACGGCCAGCAGCCGCTCGTGGTCGTCGGCGGGCGCGGCCTCGAGGCGATGGGCCCGGTCGAGCAGCTGCTCCTTGGTCGCCCGGACCGTCACCATGCTCGCCGTCTCCAGCCCGGCGAGGAGGGAGTCGAGGGCCACGTCCAGGGCGGGGCCGTCGTCCACCACCTCCATCACCGCGCCCACCGCGTGCGCGCGGGCGGCGTCGACGAGCCGGGAGGCCAGCAGCATCTCGCGGGTCAGCGGCTCGCCGAACACGCCGGCGCAGCGGTGCACCACCGGCGCGGCCAGCGCGTTGCCGAGCGTGCGGGCGATCGGGTAGCCGAACCGGGAGCCGGCGGTGGCCAGCCGCAGGTCGCAGTGGGTGGCCACGGCGAGCCCGCCGCCCACGCAGACCCCGTCGACGGCCGCGACCGTCACCACGGGGGCGGCCAGGAGGGCCTCGAGCATCGCCCGGATCTCCTCCTCGTAGGCCACGGCCTCGTCGCCGTGCTCGCCGGTGCGGCCGAGGAAGTCGGCGATGTCGTTGCCGGCCGCGAACGCCTTGCCGCCCGCCCCGCGCAGCACCAGCGCCCGCACCCCGTCGGCGTCGGCCGCGAGCCCCTCGCACAGCGTGCGCAGCCCGGCGTACATCTCCCGGGTGAACGCGTTGCGGCGGTGCGGCCGGTCGAAGGTCACGTGCAGGGCGGAGCCGCGGCGCTCCACCGTCATGTCGGGCCGGGGCTCATCGGGGCGCTCGGTCATGCCCGCAACCTAGCGGCGCTACCAGGCGGGCGTCGTCTGCCCGGGGTTCCGCTCGCCGCGCTGCACGTACTGCTGCCGGATGCGTTCGCCCTGTTCGACCCGCTCGTCCAGCTCGACGCGCAGCCGCTGGTCGCTGCGCTCGCGCTCGTCGGGCTCGGTCTCGTCGTCCTCCTCGCCCTCGTCGTCCCCGTCGGTCTCGGTGTCGGAGTCGGCGAGCAGGGAGGTCAGCCGGGCGGCCACGGCGTCGACGTCGGCGCGCACCGCCGCGGTCGCGGCCCGGCGCGGGTCGTCGTCCTCGAGGCAGGGGGCGAGCGCGGCGAGGCCGGCGGTCCACGCCTCGCGGGTCGCGACCGCCTCCTGGGCCAGCGCCAGGTCCAGGCGGACGCGGCACGCGTACCGCGTCGGCGGACCGGCGGCCAGCGAGCGCTGCAGCAGCCGCACCGCCGCGCCGGCGTCCCCCGAGGCGAGGGCCGCGACGCCCGTGTCGTGGGGCGCCACCCAGCCGACCGCACCCTCGACGCCCGCCCGGGCCAGCACCGAGGACAGCGCCTGCTCCAGCGGGGTGTCGTTCAGCGCGGCCGCGGCCCGCGCGTCGGCGTAGCGGCCGTCGGCGAACGCCTCGGCCGCCCGGTGGTCGGCCCAGGCCACGAGCACCAGCCGACCGGCGAGCAGCAGGGCCAGCAGCACCGGCAGCGCGCCGAGCAGGAGCAGCCGGCGGCGGGTGCGGGCTCGGGACCGGGTGCGGGCGGGTGTCGGGGCGGACGTCATGGCGCGTCCCCCGTCCGGTCGAGCGCGCGGCGGGTGCCGCGCAGGACCTCGGGCAGGGCGAGCAGCGCGACGGCCAGCGCCCACCACCACAGCGTGCCGCGGCCGGGCGTGCCGGCGTCGGGGTCGCCGATCGCCTCGGCGGCCAGCGCGGTGGCCAGGTCGGGCATGCCGGCGAGGGTGGTGCGGTGCTCGACGGTGCCGTCGAGGGCGTCGGCCACGGCGTCGAGGACGTCCGGGTCGTAGCGGGTGACGGCGGCCTGACCGGTGGCCGGGTCGATCAGCGGGGCGGCGGGTGCCGCCCGGTCGGTGGTGGCGTCGGTGCCCGCGTCGGTGCCGGCGTCGGGGCTGGAGCCGAGCGGCGGCACGCGGCCGGCGTCCGCGGGCATGGTGGCGCCCTCGCGGGTGCCGTAGCCCAGCACGAGCGCGGCGTCGACGTCGTCGGCGAGCGCCGCCCAGGCCTCCCCGGTGCCGCGGGCGGTGGCCGCGGGGGCGGTCTGCTCGCCGTCGCTGAGCAGCACCACGGCCGTGCGGGCGGGCTCCTCGCCGGTGGCGGGGGCGCGGGCGAGCAGGTCGGCCACGAGGTCGGTGCCGGTGGCGAGGGTGGAGCCGGTGCCGGAGAACGGCTCCTCGACGAGCACCTGGTCGAGCTGGCGCTGCAGGCCCTCGGCGTCGGTGGTGAACGGCGCCCGCAGGGTCGCCTCCTCCCCCACGGTCACCACGGCCACCCGCACGCCGGGCAGCGCGGCGGCCAGCGCCTCGACGTCGGCGAGCGCGGCGGCCACGCGTGTCTGGCCGTCGGCACTGTCGTCGGAAGGGGCGGCGTCCGCGGCCGCCATCGAGGTCGTGCGGTCGAGCACCACCACGACGTCCAGCTCCAGCGGGTCCGCGGGCGGCACGGCGTCACGCTGCCCGAGGCCGAGCGCGAGCCCCAGCACCGCCGCGGCCAGCAGCAGCCGCCGCACGATCAGCATCGCCGTCCTCATCGACCGCTCCCGCCGTCCTCGGGAGCGCCGGGCCTGCCACGCAGCCCACTCACCACCGCCTGCACCAGGACGAGGAGCAGCAGCGCGCCCCCGGCCCCGACCGCCACGGCGCGGCCCGGCCCGGGCTCGTCGCGGCGCACCTGCTGGGTCAGGCCCGGTGAGCGGGAGGCCTCCAGGGCGTCGACCCGCTCGACGATCTCGGCGGTCCGCGCAGCACCGTCGGTGCCCGGGGCGCCCGTGACGGCGAGGAACCCGCCGGTCGCCCGCACGGCTGCGTCCATCTCCGCGAGCGCGGCGGCGTTCCGCGGTCGCTCGAGGGACGGCGCCCCGACGCCGTAGACCACCAGGCCGTCGTCCGCCGCGACCTGGGCCGCCGCCGGCAGCGTGTAGACGCCGGTGCCGAGCGGGTCGTTGTCGCTGGCCAGCAGCACGGCGCGGGAGCGGCGCTCGTCGAGCCGGTCGAAGGAGCGGGCGCACGAGACGAGGCCGTCGCCGATGAGCGAGGCGACCCGCTGCGGCAGGTCGATGCCGGCCACGTAGCGGTAGCTGCCCTTGTCGAACGCCTCCTGCGCGCGGGCGAGCTCGTCGGTGACGGCGGTGAGGTCGTCGGTCAGCGGCAGCACGTGCACCGCGGCGCCCGACCACAGTGTGAGGCCCACCCGGTCGCCCGGGCGCAGCCCGGCCACCACCTCGCGGATCGCGTCCAGCACGAGCACGTTGTCGTCCCACATCGACCCCGAGGAGTCCAGGCAGATCATCAGGTCGCGGCCGATCGCCTCGCCCGGCTCGGTCTCCGTGACGCCCGGGCGGCCGGCGACCCAGCCCGCCGCGAGCACCGTGACCAGCGCCAGCACGGCCGTCACCGCACCCACGGCCCGGCGCCGCCGGCGCAGCGACCGGTACCGCGGCAGCGTCCGCAGCCGCGCGGCCCGCCGCGAGACCAGCGCGCCCTCGGGGGCGCGGCGGGCCGCGCCGCGCAGCCCGAGCACCACGGCCACCAGCACGGCCAGCACCGCGAGCAGCAGGACGCCGGCGGCCAGGTGCGGCCAGAGCAACCACCGGCCCGCCCAACGCTCGAGGGCGTCGGGCAGCAGCGGACCCGTGACCGGCGCCAGCCAGCCGTCGAGGCGGGTCAGCAGGGCGTCCCCGTCGACGGCACGGGTGACGGGGCCGCCGCCGGGACCAGCACCCGCGGTCATGGGTCCGGCGCTCACGGGTGCAGCCCCCGCACGACACGCTCGGCCCGGGCGCGGACGTCGGCGGCCGCGACCCCGGCGGTGGCGGACTCGGCGGTGGCGGACTCGGCGGTGGCGGACTCGGCGGTGGCGGACTCGGCGGCGGCGGGCGCGAACTCGGGGTCCTGGAGGTCCGCGACGAGGGCGGCGGCCTCGGCCAGCCGGGGGTCGTCGGCGGCCGCGGCGGCCAGCCGCTCGGCCGTCATCGCCTCGACCGGCAGCCCGGTCACGGTGGCCGCGAAGGCGCGGACGATGCCGCTGGCCCGGTGCGCCGCCCCGCGCGGGTCGGCGCCGGGCTCGATCGTCGCGAGCCCGGCCAGCGCCGCGAAGCGACTGGTCTCCACCAGCCGACCATGGTCGGCGCGCCGACGCCGGGGCGGGCGGCCGTCGTCCTCGGACCCGCGGCGGCGGGTGGCCAGGAGCACCACGAGGACGTAGCCGACCGCGAGCACGACCAGCGCCGCTGCCAGCCACAGCCAGCGGGGGTCGTGGCCGATCGGGCCGCGCAGCTCGGCGGGCAGGTCAGCGACGCGCACGGCGGCTCCGCTCGATCACGGCGAGCACGGCGCGCGGCACGTCGACGCCGGCGGCGAGGTCGAGGTGGGCGTGCGCGGCGCCGGCGCGGGTGCAGACGGCGGCCAGCGCGGCGACGCAGGCGGCCTCGGCCTCGGCGGACTCGCGGGCCAGTCGCGCGTCCGTGCGGGTCCAGCGGGGCAGGAGCCGCGCCCCGCCCCGCCCCCGAGAACCGGCACGAGAACCGGCACGAGAACCGGCCCGAGCACCAGCAGGCGCGGCCGTCCCGGCCAGGGTCGGGTCCGCGTCCCCGACCGAGAGCACCAGCACCTCGTGCTGCGCCTGGAGCCGCCGGATCGCGGGCGCCAGCGCCGCGGCCCCGGCCGGGTCGGCGGGCGCGTCGACGACGAGCAGGAGGAGCGTGCGGCGCCGGACCGTGCGCCGCACGTGGTCGAGCAGCCCGGGCACGTCGGCCGGCGCGGTCGACGGTGCGTCGTGGACGGCGGCCAGGCACCGCTCCAGGTGCAGCTCGCCGGGGCGGGCCGGCAGCCCGGAGATCCCGGCGGCGTCGCCGTGCACCAGCCCCACCGCGTCCCCGTGCCGCACGGCGAGCCAGCCCACGGTGCCCGCGGCGAGCACGGCGACCTCGCGGCGGGTGACCGGGCCGGTGGGGCCGAGGCCCGCGTGCGCGTCGAGGTCGCTGCCGGTGGCGACGGCGAGCAGCACGGTGTGGCGCCGCTGGGCGACGTACCGCTTGACCAGCAGCTGGCCCGAGCGGGCAGACGCGCGCCAGTCGAGGTCGGCGACGTCGTCACCCGGCACGTACTCGCGCAGGTCGGCCAGCTCGGGCCCGCGGCCGGTGGCCACCGAGGCGTACTCGCCGTCCAGCAGCCCGCGCACCCGGCGGTGCGCCGGCAGCGCGAGGTGGCTGCGCACCCGCTGGACGTGACCCATGCGTGTCGGCTGCCCGTCGCCGGCGCGGGTCAGGGCGACGGGACGGCGGCGAGCACCGCGTCCACGACGTCCTCGGGGCGCACGCGGTCGGCCTGGGCGTCGAAGGTGAGCACGAGCCGGTGGCGGAGCACCTGGTGGGCGAGCGCGACGACGTCGTCGGGTCGCACGTGGTCGCGGCCGGCCAGCAGCGCGACGGCGCGGGCCACGGAGAAGAAGGCGATGCTGGCGCGGGGGCTGGCGCCGGTCTCGACGGCCTCGGCGAGCGCGCCGTCGAGCAGGGTGCCGGTGCTGCGGGTGGCGGTCACCAGGCGCACGACGTAGTCCTTGACGGACGGCTCCACGTGCACGCGGGTGACCAGCCGCTGGAGCTCGGTGACGGCGGCCAGGTCGATGGCCGGCGCCCGATGGGCCGGGTCACCGGCCTCACCGTGCGCGCCCCCGGAGAGCGCCCCGGACTCGACCCGGTCGAGCACGGCCACCTCCTCGGCGTGCGAGGGGTAGTCGAGCACCTCCTTGAGCATGAACCGGTCGAGCTGGGCCTGCGGCAGCAGGTAGGTGCCCTCCTCGTCGAGGGGGTTCTGGGTGGCGAGCACGAGGAACGGACGCGGCAGGGCGTGCGTCTGCCCGGCGATCGAGGTGTGCCCCTCGCCCATCGCCTCCAGCAGCGCCGACTGGGTCTTGGCCGAGGCGCGGTTGACCTCGTCGAGCAGCACCACGTTGGCGTGCACCGGGCCGAGCTGGGTGGAGAACGTGTGGTCGCGCGGGTCGTAGACCTGGGTGCCGATGATGTCGGAGGGCAGCAGGTCCGGGGTGCACTGGATGCGGCTGAACCGCGCCCCCACCGCGTGGGCCAGCGTGCTGGCGGCCAGCGTCTTGGCCAGGCCGGGCACCGACTCCACCAGCAGGTGGCCGCCGGTCGTGAGCGCCACGAGCAGGCTGCGGCGCAGCGACTCCTGCCCCACGACGCTCGCCCCGACCCGGGCGTCGACCGCACCGGCCAGCGCGACCGCGCGCTCCACCTCCGCGCGGCTCAGCACCTCGCGGGGGTGCGCCGCGCCCGTCGTCGTCCCGGCGTCCGTGCTCACGCGCCCATCCTCCCCGAGTCGGCAGCAACTTTCTGCCGACTCGGCGAGGGCCGGGCAGCTGGGTGCCAGGTCACGCCGGACAGGCTCACCGGCGGATGCGGAACGGCTCGTCGTTGACGTCGTAGAAGTAGTTCTTGTTGGCCAGCACGATCACGCGCGCCGCCGAGGAGCGTCGGTTCGGCAGGCGGATGGCGGCGCGCCCGTCGTTGAGGGTCTTGCGGCGCATCATCCGCCACGAGTCCCCGCCGTCGAGGGAGAGCTTGATCCGCACGTACCGGGCCAGCTTGCGGGTGCCGTTGACCCGCCACTTCACCACGAGCCGCTGGCCGGCCTGCTTGGCGGCGCCGTTGGCCTGGGAGTAGACGCGGAACGGCCCGGCGTCGGGGTCGACCGTCAGGACGGTCTGCGCCCACGAGGTGCCGCCACCGTCGGCGACCGCGTCGCGGGCGGTCAGCCGCAGGTGCATCTGGCGCCCGCCGGTGCCCTGCGAGCCGCGCCACGAGGCGGTGGGCAGGAACTCGGAGAAGCAGGCCGCCTCGCGGGCCGTCGGGTAGTACTCCCCCGAGCGGCGGCAGCCGCCGGAGTCGGCGTTGGTGTTTCCGGCGAGCACCTGGTCGAGGTCGGGGAACCAGCGTGCCGACCTGCGCGTGGCCACGTTCTGCCCCGGGGACGGGGACTCGTGCGCCGCCGCACCGTCGACCTCCGCTGCCGTGCCGAAGACCCGGAACAGCGGGCCCCACCAGGCGTTCTCGCGGCGGTGGTTGTCGACCAGCTCGTACCCGGACGAGGCACCGCGGTCGTTCTGCTCCCACAGCAGGCTCAGCGGGTCGCCGTCGGCGTCGGTGGCGTCACCACGGACCACGAACGGGGTGCGGGTCGGGATGGTGCGGCTCGCCGGCACCGTGACCACCGGGCGGCGGTTGCCGGTGCGGCGGCGGGTGCCCTGGTTGTCGACGGGTCCCCCCTGGGTCGTCTCGCCGACCTCGGCGGTGGCCCCGGAGCCGGACGCGGTGCTGTCGACGTCCACGACGAGGGCCGGTGCGCCGACGTGGCGGCCGCGGGCGTCGGGGTCGACGGAGTCGGCGAAGACCACCTGGAAGCCGGTCTCGTCGGGTGCGGTGACGGTGGTCAGCCGCGAGGAGCCGGTGCCGTAGGGGTCGTAGCCCCACGGCGTGATCGTGACGGTGCGGCCGGTGGCCTCCTCGACGGCGGCCTTCAGGCCCGCCCGGCTGTACTCGCTCACCGGCACGGCCTCGTCCCCCTCGGCGGCGTTGCCCGCGAGGATCGAGAGCGTGTCGGAGGAGGGGTCGAAGTCGCGCAGGCTGACGGTCTGCACCTCGACGGCGCGGCGCTGGTCGGAGCCGATGTAGCGGCGCACCTGGGTCTGGGAGCGCTGGGAGAAGTAGGGGTCGGTGTGGTTCTGGAGGTCGTCGGCGCCGCAGATGCCGGCGTAGGCCATCACCGAGGAGCCCGACCCGGGCTCGACCGAGGCGGCCGCCGTGCGGTTGCCGCCGTAGCAGGCGCCGCCCACGCCGTTGAAGGTGTGCGTGGCGGCGAACTGGTGGCCCAGCTCGTGGGCGACGTAGTCGATGTAGAAGACGTCGCCGGTGGGGTCGGGCAGGCCGGTGCAACCGCCGGCGGCGTAGTCGCGGCCCACGACGCCGAGGTAGGCCAGCCCGCCGCCGTTCTTGCCGAGCACGACGTGCCCGACGTCGTAGGAGCCCGCCCCGATGAGCTGGCCCAGCACGGTGCGGGAGCGGCCGATGGTGCCGAGGCCGCAGGTGCCGAGCTGGGCGGGCGTGTAGCCGTTGGTGTCGCTGGCCTTGTCGAAGCAGGCGTGGGCGCCGCAGGGACCGTCCGCGCCGGTGGCCTGGGCGGCCGTGCCGAGGTTCAGCTTGCCGGTGCCGTTGACGAGGACGAGGCGGATCGCGAAGTCGTCGTTGTAGACCTGGTTGACCCGGTTGATCATCGTGACCTTGGCGGGCAGCACGTTGGCCCGACCGCCGACGGCCTTGCGGTAGGAGGGGTCGTTGAGCAGCGCGAGCCGGTAGGTGCGGCGGACGACGCGGGTGCCGGCCAGCTTGTCCTGCGTGCGGGTGTCGGTGCTGCTGCCCCCGCCGCCGGCGGACCTGCCCCGGGTGCCGCTCTGGCCCGTGCTCTCCGTGCCGTCCTCGGTGTCCGCGGAGGTGGTGGCCGTGCGGGCGAGCACGGGCTCGTCGACCGACTCCTCCAGCGGGGTGCTCTCGGCCAGGGCGGCCGCGGAGTAGGCGACGTGCCGGGTCTCGCCGCGGCTGACGGTCACCGGGTCCACCAGCCACGTGGTCTGGCCGGTGTCGCTGTCGTCCTCGGGGGTGCCGCGCACCGAGGCGTGCAGGCCGAGGGGCGTGACGTCGAGGGCGACGGTGGTGGAGACGTCCCCCAGCGCGTGGCCGGCGTAGGTGCGCAGCTCGGGGTGCCGGGCGGCCAGCTTCTTCTGCATGACGCTGGTCTCGGTGACCACGAACGTCTGGCTGCCGCCGTCGGGAGTGGGCAGGTCGACGGTGGCGGTGGGTGCGGCGGCCTGCCCGCGCACGCTCGTGCGGACGTCGGCGGGGTCGGGCGTGGTCGCGGGCGCCAGCGCGGCGTCCACGGCGTCGAGGTCGACCTGCACGCCGGTCACCTCGGCCGCGTCCTGCTCGAGGTCGAGGCCGAGGGTCTTCGCGGTGCGCGCGCCCGGGGTGTAGCCCTCGAGGGGGGTGAAGAGGTCGCTGCTCGCGCTGCGGCCCTCGGTCTCCGGGCTGCCGCTGGTGTCGTCGGTGGCGGTGGCCAGCGGGGCGCCGGCCAGCACGAGGGCCGCCGTCACCATCGGCACGAACCACGTCAGTGGCCGGCGGAACCGGCCGCGGTGCAGATGCACGCGTCTCCCCTGCTTCGTCGACTGCTGGAGGGCCACCGGGTACCGGCGGCTCGCTCACGGTAGCGGTCTATACCGACAGCGGGAGAGTCCTGGTCGCGGACCGTGAGGAGGTCGTGACCTCCGCACCGTCCGACCTCACCGCACGCGCAGGGGGGGAGCTCAGCCCTGCTGGAAGGCCCAGCGGCCGAGCAGCGTGCCGGAGTCCTCCAGCAGCAGGCGCAGGTCGAGAGTCATGTCGACGGGGGCGCCCTCGGTGATGCGCGGGTAGGCGCCGGCGACCAGGCGGGGCACGGTGGTCATCGTCAGCTCGTCGACGCAGCCCTGGAAGACCATGTCGCGCAGCAGGTGAGGGCCGCCCTCGCAGAGCTGGGAGAACCAGCCGCGACCGGCGAGCTCGGACTTGAGCATCGGCAGGTCCACGCGGTGCGAGCCCAGGATGATGATGTGGTCCTCACCGAGGATCTCGGTGGCCTCGGCCAGGCCGTCGGAGCGCGAGCAGGTGGCCAGGTAGACCGAGCCCTGCGGGGCGTCGCGCAGCTTCTCCGGCACCTGGGCCTTGCGGCTGACCAGGACGGTCGGCTTGTCCAGCGGCTCGTAGCCCTCGACCTTGGCGGTGCCGGCGCCGACCACGACCACGTCGGCCAGGTCGCGCAGGGTGGCGAAGACCCGCTGGTCGGGGGCGGTGTTGATCGAGCCGGAGAGGGCGTCGTCGCCGGTGGCGGACCCGTCCACGGTGCTGACCATGTTGACCCGCAGGAACGGGGACCCGGTGGGCACCGCGTACAGACCGCGCAGGTCCTCGTCGGTGACGTTCTCGTTCGGCTCTGCTCCGGTGAGGACTCGCATCGTGGTCTCCGTTCCCAGGAGGTCGGACGAGGCCTGCCGCCTCATCGGTCGTACGTGACTAGGAAAGCAGGTCTGTCTTCACCCGCGCTCGGCAGGGCACCCTTTCCCCACCCTGGTCCAGCACGCACCGGAGCCGCCGCCGCAGGTCGAGGACGCACGGCACCCCTACGTCCTCCGGTGGAACCGCACCTGGTTCCCGGCGACCACCTCGGAGTCGTAGGCCGGGTCGTGGATGCGCCGGTGGTGGTGCCCGCACAGCAACCGACCGTTGCCGAGGTCGGTGGGTCCACCGCGTGACCACGGTCGGTCGTGGTGGGCGTGGCAGAACCCGGCCGGGGCGTCGCACCCGTCGGCGGTGCAGCCGCGGTCGCGCCGCTGGAGGACGAGCCGCTGGGCCTTGGAGAAGAGCCGCCGCTGGCGTCCGAGGTCGAGCACCTGGCCGTGGCCGCCGAGCACGGCGGGCACGAGTCCGGCCTCGCAGGCGGTGCGGCGGGCGTCGGAGGCGGAGAGCCGCTCGCCGGTGTCGAGCGTGGCGGCGGCGCCACCGTCGCGGTCGAGCAGCTGCTCGAGAGTCATGGTGACGACCACGGTCGCGCTGGCGCCGCCGGCGTCGGGCAGGGCGTCGGCCGGGATACGGTCGAGCAGCTCGCAGAACGCCTGCCCCATGCGGAAGCGGTACGGCTGGGACGCGCCCGGCTCCCGAACAGCGGGCTCGTCGCCGTGCAGCTTCTGCCCGGGCGCGGCGAGCGCGTGCAGGGCCTTGCGCAGCGCGGCTCCCTGCGCGGAGGGTATGCGGAAGCGTCCGTAGGTGGAGCCCTGCCCGTCGTCGGCCAGCCAGAGGTCGGCCCGCTCCCACGCGGCGCGCTCCTGGTCGGAGAGCAGCTTGGCGTCGTGGGCCTCGGCGATCTCGGGTGCGACCACGTGCAGCAGCCGGTCGCCGAGGACCCGCAGCTCGCGGGGGCCGAAGTCCTGCGCCTCGTCCAGGAGGTGGCGCTCGGCCCGGCGCACGAGGCCCTCGTCGAGGTCGCCCGGCAGGCGGTCGAGGGCGCGCATGACGACCTCGGCCTGCTCGGCGTTGACGTGGCCGTCGGCCAGCGCCCCGGCCACGCCGTGCCAGCGCCCCAGCGAGGCCGCGAACCGCGACCGGCGCCGGGCCTCACGCACGGACAGTCGCGACGTGTGGGCCAGCCAGGCGCCGGCGTCCCGCGTGCCGCTCTCGGTGCCGACGCCGACCGCCTCGGCCTGGGCAGTGATGCGCGAGCGCAGCGCCACCAGACGCGCCTCGACGGCGGTCACGGCCTGCAGCGCCTCCGCCGCGGCCGCCTCGTCGAGCCCCAGCAGCGACGTGGCGAGGCCCTCGGCCACCAGCGTGTCCAGCTGGGCGAGCACGGCCGACACCGGGTGCGCGTCACCCGGTGTCGTCCACGTCTCGGCCCTGCTCGTCGTCATAGAAGACATGACACCAGAGACCACCGACAGTCACCGTCGAGCGGCGGGAGACACCTCGATGGTGGGAGGTCAGGCCACCCTCGATCAGCCCAGGCGCTTGCGCGCGACCGCCTTGTTGCCCGCCTCGTCCACGGCCGTGGCGACGAGCACGGTGCTGCCGCCGCGGCGCACCTTCTTCACCACGCAGCGGCGCAGGCCGGACGTCGCGTCGCCGGCGCGGCAGCGACGGCCCTTGAACCGCACGCTCGGCGCGGTGGTGTCGATGCGGATCACCTTCGTGGTCGCGACAGCCTTGCCGCCGTCCTTGGCGACGATGCGTTGGGTGACCTTGGTGCCGCGGGTGTCCTCGTCCAGGCGGACGGCGGCGGGGCAGCCGCCGATAATCGCGGCGGTGGTCGGCCAGCAGACCGGCACGACCTTCACCACGGACCGGTACCAGCCCGACGCGGTGGGCTTGCGGGTGCTGCGCACGCGCAGCCGCAGGCCCGGGTCGCTGCGGTGGTCGCTGCCGGTCGAGGCGAGGTGGGTCACGTCGACCTCGTCATCGTCGGTCCCGGCCGGCACGTAGGTGGCGCTGACGGTGTGCTCCATCCCGGCATCCAGCGCGGTCTCCAAGTGCACGCTTCCGTCGGTCAGGATCTGCGCGCCCGAGTCGATCCCGTTCACGACCAGGTCGACCGTTCCCTCCGGGGTGAGCGGGCTGCCGGCACCGGTGTCCAGGACACTGACGCGGATCTCCTCGGGGAGGATCTGCACGACGGTCCTGGTGGGCGCCGCCACGACGTCGAACGTCGCGATCACCAAGGGCGCGGATGCCCAATCGACGTTGCCGCTCTGCTGGAAGATGAACGCGCACTCCCCGGTACCGACGAATCGGTAGACGCCGTCCTGAGAGACGCACGGGCCGGCAGGGTCGCTCAACAGGCCGACGACGACCGGCAACCCCGACGTCGCCGTCGGGTTCGGCACCCACGTCCGCCCGACGAGCCCGGGGTCGGGCACGTCCCCGACGTCGATGCTCTGGGTCGCGTCGGTGGTGGGGTCGGCCGCCTGCGCGGGCGCAGCCAGCAGCCCACCCACCAGCAGCCCGACGGCCAGCAGTCCAAGGACGAGCGAGTGACGAAGAGAGAAGACGTGCACGGGTCCTCCAAGGTCGAAGTGCGGCTGCCCCACCGCAGGGCCCGACCGTAGGTCAGTCATGAGGGGCCTGGCAGGCGTGCCGACGAGGTCGTCGGGCAGGTCCAGACCTGGCGCTCGACGGTGAGCGGGCTGCCGCCGTCGACCCCGGCGTGGATACGTGCTGCAGAGCGACGACCGGTTCGCGGACGACCGGGAGGAGCTGACGATCCCGCGCAGTGGCACAGCTCCGGCGCCTCGGCCCGTCCTCGGCTCGCGTTCCCCCCGTGAGCGGCATGGCCCCGTGCCCGGGGCCGCGTCCTCCGCTCGTTCCTCAGACTAGGAGAACGTCGTCACACAGTGGGCGTCTTCACGAGACCTGAACGCAAAGACTCGCGCCAGCGCCACCTCCCCCTGACGGGGAGGAGCCTCCAGACGCACCACGGCCCGCCGATCACGGTCGATCGACGGGCCGAGGTGAGCCAGACAGGGCAGGAAAGGTCAGTCCCGCCCAGCGACCTGGTAGCTCCGCTCCCGACCGTGGTACTTCGGGTCGTGCGGGCAGGCACGCCCGTACTTCCGCAGGCAGCGGATCTTCCTGTAGACGTGCTTGAGCATCGTGTCCCCCCATGCAGCTCCGGGTTGGGGCCCGGGTCGTGGCTGACGGCGGAGCGGCGGCCGGAGTCTCGACCACACCGCCGCTCGCGCCCTGTACGAACGTACGCGCAAGGGTGGCCACGACAAGGCGAACCTGAGGTAAGCGGACCAACGGCGCCAACAGAGGTAGTGCCAGCACTACCAAGGTGTCCGGACCACCTCGGTCCAGACCCCAGGGAGCCCTCCGCGAGGGGAGGGCGGGATGAACCGGCCTCAGGCCGCCGACGACTGCCGGCTCAGCGCCGGCTCGGCCGCACGCGGCGTGGGTCGACCAGCCGGCACGGCCCGACGGGCGCCGTCGCTGCGGTGCGCGGGCTGACCGTGGTAGCGCGGGTCGTGCGGGCACCGGTCGTCGTGACGCCAGCGGCAGCGGGCGGAGCGGTACAGGTACTTGAACACGACGAGGCCTCCCCCTCAAGTGCATGGACAGAAATCGCGCAGCGGGCCGCCCGGAGTCTCACGGCCAGCCGGCCCGCTCGCGCACGTCGGAACGTATTGACGACGGCGCCCACGCGGAGCCGCACGCGGGGCACTTACCCCAGACGGGGGAACGCCCGTCCAGTCGAGCCAGGAACAGGCGTGGCCCGGATCACGAGGAGCAGGGTCGTCCGGCCCTGGCGCCCACCCTTTCCGGCACAGCCCTCGGGGTGTGCAGCCGCCCCGGCCACGCTGCCTAGGTTCGACGCGCAGCACCTCGGGTCCGGCCAGCGTCGTCCGGGCCCACCACTCTCCGAGCAGGCCAGAGCCAGAGCAGCCACGAGGTGACCCATGCCCGAGCCGCGCGACGCCGTCGTGCTCCTGGACGAGGCGGGGCAGCCGATCGGCACCACCGACCGCACCACGGTCCACACGACGGGCACCCCCCTGCACCTGGCGTTCTCCCTCTACGTGGTCGACGCCGAGGACCGGCTGCTGCTCACCCGCCGCGCGCTGGGCAAGACGGCCTGGCCGGGCGTCTGGACCAACTCCTGCTGCGGCCACCCGCGCCCCGGCGAGTCCTCCCAGGACGCGGCGCGCCGCCGCGTCCACGAGGAGCTCGGCCTCGACCTCGGCGCGCAGCCGCTCACCACCGTCCTGCCCGACTTCCGCTACCGCGCCGTCGACGTGAGCGGCGTGGTGGAGAACGAGGTCTGCCCCGTGCACGTGGTGCGGCTGCCCGCCGGCGCCACCCTCTCCCCCGACCCCGCCGAGGTCGCCGAGCTGGCCTGGGTGCCGTGGGCCACAGCCCAGCACCTCGTCGCGCACGCGCGCCCGCTCGTGAGCCCGTGGATGGCGCTCCAGGTGCCGGGCCTGGTCGCCGCGCTCGAGGCGCGCGGCGCCACCACGCTGGGCGCCCTCACCCGCGCGGGTGACGCCCCCGCGGGTACCGGCGTCGCACCCACCGCAGACAGCGCAGGTACGAGCCTCCCGGAGTCCGCATGAGCGCCCAGCCCCTCCCCGAGCCACAGAGCCCCGAGCCGCAGTCCGGCACACCAGCCCGGTCCAATCCAGGGGCACCCAGCCGAGCCCCCTCCCTGCGCCCCGTGCGCCCCGCCGCCGCGGTGCTCGCCGACGTGGAGGACCTCCTCCGCCTGCGGCTCGAGCGCCTCCAGGCGGAGTGGCACCACGGCGAGGCCGACGGCACCACCGATCCCGTGCTCGGCGACGCCGACCTGCCCGGCCTCCTGGAGTCGCTGGTGCTGGGCGGCGGCAAGCGGTTCCGGCCGCTGCTGTGCCACTGGGGCTGGGTGGCCGCCGGCGGGCCGCAGCGCGGCGAGGACCCCAGCGTCCCCGTCCGCCTCGGCGCCGCCCTGGAGCTGCTGCACGCCTTCGGCCTCGCGCAGGACGACGTGATGGACGGCTCCGAGACCCGCCGCGGCGCCCCCGCCGTGCACGTCACGGCCCGCACCCACCACGCGGACGCCGGCGGCCGGGACGACTCCCAGCGCTACGGCGAGTCCGTGGCCACCCTCGTCGGCGACCTCGCCCACGCGGAGGCCGACGCGATCGTCGCCGAGCTACCGCAGGCGGTGCGGCACCTGTGGTGGCGCACCAGCCTGGAGCTGGTCCGCGGCCAGGCCCACGACCTCTCCGAGGCCGCCGCCGGTGGCGGGCCCGACGCGGAGGCCCGCGCCTGGGAGGTCGCCCGCGCCAAGTCCGGCGGGTACACGGTGCAGCGCCCCCTCGAGCTGGGCGCCACCGCGGCCGGGGCCGACGCCGGCGTCCTGCGTGCCCTGGGCACCTACGGCCGCCACCTCGGCGAGGCGTTCGCGCTGCGCGACGACCTGCTCGGGGTGTGGGGCGACCCGGCCGTCACCGGCAAGCCCGCCCACGACGACCTGCGCTCCGGCAAGGCCACGGTGCTGCTCGCCCGCGCGGAGGCACACGCCCGCGCCCAGCAGGACGAGGCGGCGCAGCGCGTGCTCACGCGGGTGCGCGCCCAGCAGCACGAGCCCGGCGACGTCGAAGCCGCCGCGGCCGCGATGGACCGGCTCGGGGTGCGGGCGGGCGCCGAGGAGCAGGTCCGCGCCAGCCACGCCGCTGCCCTGGCGGCCGTGGAGGGCTGCGAGCACCTCGACGCCGCCGGCGTCCAGGGGCTGCGGTGGGCCGCCGACGCGGTGGCCTGGCGACAGAAGTGACCAGCGCAGTGAGAACCATGAACAAGACAGTCATCGAGGAGCACCCGTGAGCCGCGTCGTCGTCATCGGAGCCGGGCTCGCCGGTCTCGCCACCGCCTGCCACCTCTCGGGCTCGGGCCACGACGTGACCCTCGTCGAGGCCGAGGACGCCCCCGGCGGCCGCGCCGGCCAGATCGTGCGCGACGGGTTCCGCTTCGACACCGGACCCACCGTGCTCACCATGCGCAGCCTCCTCGAGGACGTCGTGGGCGCCGCCGGCGGCGACCTCGACGCGCTGCTGCCGATGCAGCGGCTGGACCCCGCCTACCGAGCCACCTACTCCGACGGCTCGGAGATCCTCGTGCGGCACGGCCACGAGGCGATGCGCGCCGAGATCGCGGAGAAGTCCGGCGCCGCCGACGCCGCCGCCTTCGACCGGTTCGTGCCGTGGCTCAAGCGGCTCTACGAGGTCGAGATGCCGCACTTCATCGACGCCAACTTCGACACCCCGCTCGACCTCGTCCGCAACCCCCGCGCCGCCGCCAGCCTGGTGACGATGGGTGGCTTCGGCCGCCTCGGGCCGGCCGTGAAGCGCCGGTTCACCGACGACCGGCTGCGTCGCCTCTTCACCTTCCAGGCCATGTACGCCGGCCTCCCGCCGTCCTCCGCGCTCGCCATCTACGCGGTGATCACGTACATGGACTGCATCGAGGGGGTCTACTTCCCGGACGGCGGCATGGCGGCCGTCCCCCACGCGCTCGCGAAGGCGGCCACCGACAACGGCGTCGACCTGCGCCTGGGCCAGAAGGTCACCCGGGTCCTGCGCCGCCCCGACGGCCCCGTGGCCGGTGTGGAGATCGACGCCGGGCCGATCAAGGGCAGCGAGAAGCTCATGGCCGACGCGGTCGTCTGCACCCTCGACCTCCCGGTCGCCTACCGGCACCTGCTGCCCGACCTCGCGCCGCCCCGCGTCGTCCGCACGGGCGACTACTCCCCCTCGGCCGTGGTGTGGCACGTCGGCGCCCGCGGTGACCTGCCCGCCGGGGCGCGGCACCACAACATCCACTTCGCCGACGCCTGGGACTCCTCCTTCGACGCCCTCATCAAGCAGGGCCGGATGATGCCGGACCCCTCGCGCCTGGTGACGATCCCGAGCCTCACCGACCCCACGGCCGCCCCCGACGGCGCGCACACCCTCTACGTGCTGGAGCCGGCGCCGAACCTGGACGGGGTGGTCGACTGGCGCTCCCAGCGCGGCCGCACCCGCGAGGAGCTGCTGGCCTTCCTCGAGCGGGAGGGCTACCCGACCGACATCGTCACCGAGGAGCTCGTCGACCCGCTCGACTGGCAGGCGCAGGGCATGGAGCGCGGCACCCCGTTCGCGCTGGCCCACACCTTCGCCCAGACCGGCCCCTTCCGCCCCTCCAACGTGGAGAAGCGACTGCCCGGCTTCTTCTTCGCCGGCTCCGGCACCGTGCCCGGTGTCGGCGTCCCCATGGTCCTCGTCTCCGGCCGCCTGGCCGCGGAGCGGGTCACCTCCTACCTCCCGACGGTCCCCCGCCGCCAACCCCGCATCACCACCACGGAAGGCGCGGCCTGATGAGCCTGTTCCCGCTGGACCCCACCGGTGGTCGAGGTGCGAGGAGCGCCAGCGACGAGCCACGAGACCCCCGCACCGTCCCCGCCCTCCCCCACCGCAGGTCGAGGAAGGACGAAGTCCTGCCGGGCCGCTGGTCGAGGAAGGACGAAGTCCTGCCGGGCCGCTGGTCGAGGAAGGACGAAGTCCTGCCGGGCCGCTGGTCGAGGAAGGACGAAGTCCTGTCGCGAGACCAAGGCCCCACCGCTGGTCGAGACCCCCGCACCCGCGAGCTCCGCCTCACCGACGGCTACCGCCGCTGCGCCGAGCTCACGAGGGAGTACGGCACGACGTACTTCTGGGGCGCGGCGATCCTCCCGCGACCCCAGCGCCGCCACGTGCACGCGGTCTACGCCCTGTGCCGGCTGGCGGACGACATCGTGGACGTGGCGGAGGACTCCTCCCCCGCCGCCCAGGCCACCACGCCCGAGCAGGCCGCCGAGATCGAGGCACGCCTGGCCGACTTCCGCGACCGCTTCGCCGCGTCGGTGGCCACTGGCGAGTCCGACGACCCGGTGCTCCTCGCAGTAGGAGACAGCGTCCGCGCCACCGGCATCGACCTGGAGTGCTTCGACCGCTTCTTCCGCGCGATGGCGCAGGACCTCACCACCACCCGGTACCGCACCTGGGACGACCTCATGGGCTACATGGAGGGCTCGGCCGCGGTGATCGGCGAGATGATGCTCCCGGTGCTGCGGCCCACCTCCGAGCGCGCGCTGGCGCCGGCCCGGGCGCTGGGGCACGCGTTCCAGCTCACGAACTTCCTGCGTGACGTGGACGAGGACCTCGACCGCGGCCGCGTCTACCTGCCCCAGGAAGACATCGACCGCTTCGGCGCGGACCCGTTCAACCGCACCGCCGACCCCGCCTGGCGGGCGCTGATGCGCTTCGAGATCGCCCGCAACCGCGAGCTGTACGCGCAGGCGGAGCCGGGCCTGGCCTTCCTCCCCGACGCCTCCCGCCGCTGCGTCGCCACCGCCAAGACCCTCTACGCCGGCATCCTCGAGCGGATCGAGATGGCCGACTACGACGTCTTCGCCCGCCGCGCCCGCGTCCCCACCTGGCGCAAGGCCGCAGTCGCGGGAGCCGCCCTGGGCGGCGTGGCCATCGCCGCCTCCGCCGCCACCATGACCCCCGCAGGACGCCGCCGCCGACCGCTGGTCGAGGAGGCCGCCCCCACCGGTGGTCGAGGTGCGAGGAGCGCCAGCGACCCCACCGGTGGTCGAGGTGCGAGGAGCGCCAGCGACGAGCCACGAGACCCCCGCACCCAGGCACCCACCGACGGCCGGACGCCGCTGGTCGAGGAGGCCGTCCACGGCCGTCGCGAGACCAAGGCCGAAGACGGTGGTCGAGGTGCGAGGAGAGCCCCCGACCCCACCGGCGGTCGAGGTACGAGGAGCGCCAGCGACCCCACCGGTGGTCGAGGTGCGAGGAGCGCCAGCGACGAGCCACGAGACCCCCGCACCCACGCAACATCGAGGGACAACGCCCTCCCCCCACTCCTAGCGAGAAAGATCCCGCTCGCGCTGAAGCCCATGCCGGCACGCCGCGACCTCCAGCCCAGCTGGCGCGAGGCCAAGCCAAGCCGCATCAAGGCCGCCCTCGATGCAGCGCTCGCGAAGGACCCCGGCGGCTGGTACGTCGCAGGCGCCTCGACGGACCTCAAGCAGAAGAGCATCACGCGCACGATCGGCGGCACGGAGGTCGTGCTGTGGCGCACCCAGGACGGCGTGGTCGCCGGCCCCGGCGCCTGCCCCCACCTCGGGGCCTTGCTCACCGACTGCGAGGTCATGGGCGAGAAGCTCTACTGCAAGTGGCACGGACTCAGCCTCCAGCCCGAGGGCCAGCCCGGCTGGACACCCTTCAAGGCCCTGGACGACGGCGTGCTCCTGTGGGTCCAGATCCCGACCGCCGGCGAGCAGACCGCGAGCGCCCCCACCATCACCCCGCGCCCAGCACTCACCGGCTCCATCAGCGCAGTCATCGAGGTCCCGGGCACCTGCGAACCCCGCGACATCATCGCCAACCGACTGGACCCCTGGCACGGCAGCTGGTTCCACCCCTACGCCTTCAGCCACCTCGAGGTCGACGACGCCGCCAGCGACGACGAGACCCTCACCGTCGACGTCACCTTCCGGCTGTCCCGCCGCTGGGGCGTCCCGGTCCGCGCGGAGTTCACCTGCCCGGACGCCCGCACGATCGTCATGACGATCATCGAGGGCGAGGGCGCCGGCAGCGTGGTGGAGACCCACGCGACCCCGCTCGGACCCGGCCCCGACGGCCACCCCCGCACCATGATGGTCGAGGCCACCATCGCCCACTCCGACCGCAACGGCTTCCGCCTCGCCACCAGACTCAGCCGCTTCGTCCAGCCCGGCATGCGCCACACCGCCCGCAAGCTCTGGGTCGACGACATGACCTACGCCGAGCGTTCCTACCTCCTCCGATCGCGAGGCCAGGAAACGGTCAGCTCCGGCTTCTCCTGAGACTCAAGGCTTAAGCAACGACGTGATCTCGGTAGCGGGAACGATCCGAGCGGCCGCCTCATGATCCTGATTCGACCCGATGATCATTCCCACCAAGTTCCCTCGATCATCGAGGCAAGGGCCACCCGAATGCCCCTCGCGTGAGATCAGGTCAGCCTCAATCATCCGACCGTTGACCCGAATAAAACGTCCTTCAACCTCGACCTCCTCCGGCCACATATCCACGTCCACCGGATAGCCAAAAATTCTCAACGGGGAGGAGCTGTTCAGGACTAGATTCTCGGGCAGCTCAAATACTGGATATTCGGATGCCAGTGATTCTATTGCCTCAAAATTCACCCCTCCATTGAGGATTAAAATATCTTCTATAGACCCATCCCCCCGGCCAGTCGGCCGCCAAAGAAATGCCGGAGACCAAGCGGTCCCACCCGAGGAAAGATTCCGATCTTCAAAAAGAATTAGTTCTACCTGACCGCCACTCGGCAGACGGGCAGTAACGGACTTGGGCCAGCTCGCCCATGCATCCGTCGGCTGAGCGCGCGGAGCAACGTGGGCAGCCGTCACCAAAGCGACCGTCTCGCCGTCCTTCACGAGGAAGGCCGAACCGCCACTCAAAGCCCCACAACTTTCGACTAATATGGGGATACAGTTAAACATCCTTCTCCTAACGCATTTCATTGCCATAAAATACTGCTCGTCGCTTAAAGTGCAGAATTTCTGACTGGCACGGATTGAATCAGATTCCCTGCAACGAAGAAGACCTTAAGCAGGGCATTGGCCGCTTGCCCGCCAGTAGTCGCCGCGCGCTCCATCAGCGCAACCGGCAGCTCACACCGCACCCCATCGCCGGCAAGCACCACCCGCTCATCCGGTGTCACCACCCCAGGCCGCGAAGCCCACTCATCCAGCCCCACGAGCGGGCAGTCGTCTTGAACGAGCCACTCCTCCCCCAGCACCTCACCGGCACCGAGGGAGGGATGAATCCGCAGCAGCTCCTCCCAGAGGACCTTCTGCAGCTGCCCAGAATCAGCGACATCCGCAGCCGGCACTGCGTACGCGTGCATCTCCACGACGCACCCACCGGTCGACGAGGCCCACTCAGCCGCCCCGGACTCCAGCTGCTCCAAGAACGACACGTTGTCGAGCGGCCCGAACCCGGACGTGCCGAGGAACGCCGCAGCATCAGCCGGCGCCGGGCACGACAACCACCGCCGCCACACGACGAATGGCGGCGCGGTCTCGAGCCCGAGCAGCCGCGAACGCCAGGCGGCATCCCCCAACCACGGCGACGCAGTCACCAAGCGCTGCAGCGGAGCCCGATCCGTCGCGAGCACGACAGCATCCACGTCAACAGAAGCAACGCCCTCGACACGCAAGCCGCCAGAAGGTAGCTCGGACAAAGCATCCACCGGTGACGACACCTGGATATCCACCCCGAGCGAAGAAAGGTAGGCACCCAGCGGCTGCCACAACGCCGTATCGAAGTCATCGACTGCCACGTCGAACAACAGCCCCTCGGCCGACCCGAGGAAGTAGGTGTGGAACATCGCGACCAGCTCGCCGGCCGAGAAGTCGTCGGGGTCGGCGAAGAACGACCGCGCGAACACCTCCAGCGCCAGGTGCCGCGCAGACTCTGGGAAGTTCAGGGAATCCAGGAACGACGAGGCCGATACTCCATCGAGGTCGGAGAAGGTTTGCGGGAACGACACCCGCAGCAGCCCCATCGCCTCGCGCACGTTCACCTTCGCGAGATCTCGCAGCGTGAACGACGGCGACTGCGCCACGAACCCGAGGATGCTCCACGGCGGAGTCCGCGGCACGTGCGTGAACGAGTCCCGTGCCCCCGACGCCGCCAGCAGGGGGTAGTCCTCGACCGGCTTCAGTCGCGACAGGTCCGGGTCAGTCCGCCGCAACAGCGCCCGCAGGTTGTAGTACTGCCGGAAGAACGCGTGGAACCCGCGGCTCATCGCGGTCTCCTGCCCGTCCACGGTCACCGGCCACGACGCCACGCGGCCACCGAGCCGGTCGGTCGCCTCGAGCAGCGTGACCCGCACACCCTTCTCCGCCAGGACGCACGCAGCCGACAGCCCCGCGATCCCACCGCCCACCACGGCCACGTGGTGCCGCCCCTCGTCTGACGGCGCCCCCGGATGCCCCGGGATGAACTCAGCCCGCGAGTCCCGCCCCGGAAGCCACGACGACGAAGACGAGAACGGCGACCTCACGCCGACGCCCTCCGCGCACGCCACGCGTGCACCTGCCCGGCCTGCCAGCCGCTGACGGTCCGGATCTCGACCTCGGTCAGGCCGCCACGCCACAGCCGGTCGGCGAACCCGCGGACCCCGTCGAACGCCAGCACGCTGCGCCACAGGTAGCGGTAGATCGGCGACCGCGGCGCCGTCGCCATCCCCAGCGGGATGATCACGCCCCAGCACGTCGCGTGCCAGGCCCATCGGGAAGCCAGGCTGTCGCGCACGGAGTAGTCGTGCACGACGAGCACGCCACCCGGCGCGAGCACCTCGCGGATCTCCCCGATCAGGCGGTCGCGCGCGGCCACGTTGCGGAACAGGTAGGCGGTCAGCACTCCGTCGAAGGACCCGAGCTCAGAGGAGGTCAGGAGCTCGGCGTCCGCCTGTGCGAAGGCGACGCGGCGCAGGGCAGGCTTGGACGAGGCGGAGCGGAGCATCCCGGCAGAGCCATCCACGCCGACGACCTCGGCGTCGATGCCCGCCTCGTCGAGGGCGGACACCAGGGCCAGTGTCGAGGCGCCGGACCCGCAGCCGAGGTCGAGCACTCGCGACCGGCGACCGGGCGTGGTCGGCAGCGCCTCGACCACGGCGCGAGCCGACGCCCGCACCTGCGCGTGGTAGCCGGGGCTGAGCCCAACCATCAGGTCGTAGGTCTCCGCGACGTCGTCGAAGGCATCGGGCACGGTGCCTGCGTTGATCGTCGGCCGCGTGTCGGTGCTCATGCGTGCTCCTTGTTTCTGGTCTGGTCGCGGCCGAAACGAACCCACAGCATCAGCGCGAGGGTGACCATCGCGAACCCGAAGACGAAGTCCTCGACGGGGATGTCCCACGGCACCCGCCACCCGGTCATGTGGTCGGGGTTGTAGAGCACGATCGGGTCGGAGAGCTTCGTCAGCCACCCGTCCACGGGCACCTGGAACGCCATCACGATCGCCATCGCCACCCAGTACTGAGTAGTTCGGAAGATCCCGGTCCGCAGCACCAGCAGCTCCAGGCCGACGACGATCGCCAGCGATGCCAGCGCGGTGGCTGTGTAGACCCCCATCAGCGGTCGGCCCGCCGCGGCAGCATCCGCAACACGTTGCCGACGGCCTCGTAGGTCAGCAGCCCGCAGATCGGTACGACGACGAAGAAAGCGAGCTCCTCCAGGGGCATCTCGAAGGGCAGCAGGACGCCGGTGGTGTGCTGCTCCGAGTACCCCCACGACCCGAGCGCGATCATGACGACGTCCCACACGGAGTACGCGATGACCAGCGGAATCAGGGCCATAAGCAACAGCTTCGGCCGGCGCCAGACGCGGGCGCTGAGCACGAACTCGAGCGGCAGCGTAATCGCCAGACACAGCCCCATGAGGATCAGGTACTCGTAGTGCTGCACGCGGCCAGCCTGCCGTGGGGGCACCGCTCCCCACCCCACCCAATCCGGTGGGAGCGGGCCTGTCCCGCGGTGGCCGTTGATCGAGGAGGCCGGTTACGGCCGTCGCGAGATCCAGGCCCGTCGGTGGTCGAGGTGCGAGGCCGTCCCCGGCCGAGCCTCGAGACCCCCGCACCGGTCTAAGGGCTTCGAGCCAGAACTCATTCAGTCGCGAGTCGGCAACCGATGGTCGAGCAGCGACGAGCGCCAGCAAGGAACGCACGTCGAGACCACCGCGTCGGGGTGCGCGACCACCTCTTGGCACCGATTCCGCTGAATACCCCCCACCACCGCACACAGCCTCTTAACCTGACTGTCACGTCCCAGGATGCGCAGGACGCCGCCACGGACGTAAAGTCCGCCTTAGCGGAGCCTGATGTCCTCGGACACGAAGGAACCGTGGGCTCGGGACAGGTCTGCACCGTCGCATCACTCAGCCGAGCAGCCACCTGCCACACATGGGGATCGACTGCATGACCATCCTGTCGGACAACCGACGTCTGAGTTCCGTCTCTGCTCCGAGCCGGATGCTCCGCTACCTGCCGACCTCGGCGTTGATCATCGACGCAACGATCATCGTGCTGATCGGGGCGTTGGCCGTAACCGGGCGCCGCGAGCTTCCGCTCTTCGGCGAGCCCGCATCGGTCGAGATGTCGCTGGTGATCGCCGGCCCTCTGATCTTGTTCGGTTGGCTCCTCGCGGTGGCATTGAACGGCGGCTACCGCAAGGATGTTTTCGGCGCTGGCCTGGACGAGTTCAAGCGCGTGCTCAACGGCAGCCTCATCGCCGCTGGCCTCACCGGTGTGGTGTCCTACCTCGCGAAGTTCGATCTCTCGCGGGGCTTCTTTGTCCTGGCTTTCGCCCTCGGTGTGCCACTGCTTCTCATGGGGCGATGGTCACTGCGCCGCGCCCTCCACGCCGCACGCGTCCGAGGAGCGCTAAGACAACGTGTCCTCCTCGTAGGCACGCGAGCCCACGTCGATGAGACCTTCTCGGTTCTCCGACGAGAGAAGTGGCTCGGCTACCAAGTGGTCGGCGCCCTCACCCCGGAATGGGACCTGTCGGAGGAGACGCCGATGGGGCTTCCGATCGTCGGGAACGCCAACGAAGCCGCCGCCATGGCGATGGACGCGCAGGCAGACGCCCTTTTCTTCGCCGGTGGGTCGGTGGGGTCGTCGTCCCAGCTACGACGCACCGTCTGGGAGTTGGAGAAGCATCACATCGATGTGGTGGTCGCGCCGAGCGTCTCCGACATCTCCAACGAACGGGTTCGCATCCGCCCCGTGGGCGGCCTGCCGCTCATGCACATCGACCCTCCCACGTGGTCGGATGCTTCTCGTTGGGGCAAGCGCACCTTCGACATCGTCGGCTCCGCCGCCCTCATCCTGGCGTTCCTTCCACTGATCGCATTCGCATCTCTGCAGATCTGGCTGTTCGACCGAGGGCCCGTCCTGTTCCGCCAAACACGCATCGGCAAGGACGGCGAAGAGTTCAAATGCTTCAAGTTCCGCACGATGGTGGTGAATGCGGAAGCTTTGGTCGCTGACCTGCAGAAGCAGATGGGCCAGTCGGCCCTGTTGTTCAAGATGAAGGACGACCCCCGCATCACCAAGCCAGGCAGTTGGATGCGCCGCTTTTCAGTTGACGAGCTTCCTCAACTTTTCAACGTCATCCTCGGGGACATGAGCCTCGTGGGGCCACGACCTCAGGTCCGCAAAGAAGTGGACCTGTACGACAGTGCCATGAGCCGCCGGCTGCACGTGCGGCCAGGGATGACCGGGCTCTGGCAGGTGTCTGGCCGCAACGATCTAACCGCAGAGGAGGCCATGCGCCTCGACCTCTACTACGTAGACAACTGGTCGATGATCCAAGATATCGCCATCCTCTGCCGCACGCTTGGAGCCGTCTTAGCGAGCCGCGGCGCATACTGACGCGAGAGTAGGCGCCATGATAGGTCGGATCTGCTGAACGAAGAGGGGACTTCCGGATCGCCTAGGACGAGGATCCCGGCCGAAAGCATTTTCCCGTGGCTGGCAAGTATCGCAAGGAGTTCAAGAAGGGCGTGACCCGGGTCGCCCGGGGGTCGCGGTTCGGTGAGACTCTCGAGCAGATCGCGCACGACTTCGGCGTGCATCCAGTGACGTTGTCGAAGTGGCTACGCCAGGCCGGTGTCGAGGACGGCATCAAGCCCGGCATCACTCGGACCAGGCCGCCGAGCTGCGCAAGGCCAACCAGCGGATCAACGCTCACGTTGACGACGCCGAGCCAGATCAGGGGTTCGGCTACAGGTCCCTCCTCAAGCACCGGACGAGCGAAGGGTTGCGTCGATGTTCGCCCTCGTCGTCACGCCGCCTTCTAGCCGTCACCGCAGACCTCGACGAGAACGTCGCTGAACCCGAAGGCGCGGTCGGAGTCGGTGAGATCGCGGAGCAGATCGGGCCGCGTTCCCGCGTCGGATCGACAACTGCCGAGCGACCTGCCGCTGTGGGACACCGTCCGCGATAAACCCCCGGATCAGAGCCCAACCCTCTTGTCGACGACGCTCGAAAGTGGAGCCGTTCCGGCGGTCGAAAATGGGGCCACCGGTGCGTGGTGTCAGTCTGCCGTCTTCTGCGTGCGAACGCTGGGAAGTGAGTCGATGCCGCGGTTGCGGAGTCG
>NZ_JAMJPH010000037.1:0-98230 GCF_023554635.1 Nocardioides bruguierae | reverse complement strand
GGGGGCCCGCCCCGGGCCCCGCCCGTCGGTCGTTCCACTCGCCTCGCTCGACCCTCCACTGACCGCGCGACCCGCCCGACCGGGGGACCGGCTGGTGGGCCCGCGGGCGGGTTCACTACACTTCCGCCGCACCGTCTCCGTCACCCGTCCTGGCACGTAAAGGCACCCGCGCATGTCGAGCACCCCCCCGAACCCGGTCCCGTCCGTCGAGGACGCTCCCGTCGACGCCCTCGTCGTCAAGGAGAACGAGGACGCCTGGACCGCCGAGGAGCTCCAGGAGGTCCTCGCCGAGCTCACCGAGCAGCGTGAGCACTCCTCCGTGATCATCACCGAGCACGAGACCGAGCTCTCCGGGCTCATGCGTGACTCCGGCGACGGCGCCGGCCCGGACCCCGCCGACCTCGGCGCGTCCACCTTTGAGCGCGACCACGAGATGAGCGTGCTCAACAACGAGCGCGACAAGCTCCTCCAGATCGACCGTGCCCTCGAGCGCATCGCCAAGGGCACCTACGGCCGCTGCGAGAACTGCGGCGAGCCGATCGGCAAGCTGCGTCTCATGGCCTTCCCGCGGGCGACCCTCTGCATGACCTGCAAGCAGCGGGAGGAGCGGCGCTGAGCGCCGTCCCCGTGAGCACCGACCCCGACCACGGCCCCGACCGCGTCGCGCACGCCGAGGCACCCCGGCCCTCCCGCACCCGGCTGCGGCTGCTCCTGGCCGCCGTCGCCGTGGTCGGCTTGGGCCTCGACCAGGTGACCAAGCAGTGGGCCACGCAGGCGCTCGCCGACGGCGACCGTGACCTGGTGGGCTCGCTGCTGCGGCTCAACCTGCTGTTCAACCCCGGCGCCGCGTTCAGCACGGGCACGCAGTTCACCGTCGTCCTGACCTGCCTGGCGATGGTCGCCTCGGTGGTCGTGGTCGTCGTGGCCCGGCGCGTGGGCCACGCCGGCTGGGCCGTGGCGCTCGGCCTGCTGCTCGCCGGCATCACCGGCAACCTGACCGACCGGATCTTCCGCGAGCCGGGGCCGCTGCGCGGCCACGTGGTCGACTTCCTGCAGCTGCCGCACTGGCCCGTGTTCAACGTGGCCGACATCTGCATCACCTCCGCGGCCGTCCTGATCGTGCTCCTGACCTTCCGGGGTGTCACCCTGGACGGCAGCCGCGTCACCGACGCGGACGAGAGCAAGGGCGAGAGCACGGGCGAGAGCACCGTCGACGGCGAGGAGGACGCGTGAGCGTCTCGGGCGAGGAACGCACCCTGCTGGTGCCCGACGGGCTGGCGGGGGAGCGGGTCGACGCCGCCATCGCGCGCATGTTCGGCCTCTCGCGCACCCGGGCGGCCGAGCTGGCCGCGGAGGGCCTGGTGCTGGTCGACGGCGTGGCCGTCTCCAAGAGCGAGCGGCTGCTGCCCGGCGCCCGGCTCGACATCACGATCCCGTCGGTGGCGGACCCGCTGACGGTGGTGCCGGAGGAGGTCGAGGGGATCTCGATCCTCCACGACGACCCGGCCATCGTGGTGATCGACAAGCCCGTCGGCGTCGCCGTGCACCCGTCGCCGGGCTGGAACGGGCCGACGGTCGTGGGCCACCTGGTGGCGGCCGGCTTCCGCATCGCCACCTCCGGTGCCGCCGAGCGGCAGGGCATCGTCCAGCGCCTCGACGTGGGCACCTCCGGCGTCATGGTCATCGCCAAGGGCGAGCACGCCTACTCGGTGCTCAAGCAGGCCTTCCGCGACCGCACGGTCGACAAGACCTACCACGCGCTGGTGCAGGGCCACCCCGACCCGCTCGAGGGCACGATCGACGCGCCCCTGGGCCGGCACCCGAAGTTCGACTACAAGTTCACGGTGCGCGTCGACGGGCGGCCCTCGGTCACCCACTACGAGACGCTCGAGGCCCACCGGTTCGCCTCGCTGCTGCAGATCCACCTCGAGACCGGGCGCACCCACCAGATCCGCGTCCACATGAGCGCCCTCAAGCACCCCTGCGTGGGCGACCTCACCTACGGCGCCGACCCGACGCTCGCGCGCCGCGTCGGGTTGGAGCGGCAGTGGCTGCACGCCGTGAAGCTCGGCTTCGAGCACCCCTCGACCGGCGAGTACGTCGAGTTCGAGAGCCCGTACCCGGACGACCTGGCCGCGGCGCTCGAGGTCGTCCGCGACTCGGTCTGAGCCGGTGAGCCCGGTGGGTCTCGGCGCCGGGGCCGGCGATCCTGCCGTGCGGCTGCGTCGCGGTACGCCGGCCGACGCCGTCGCTCTGGCGCAGGTGCACGTCACCGCGCGCCGGGCGGCGCCCATGCCCGACGGCGTGCACCCCGAGCACGAGGTGCGGGGCTGGCTGGCCGCGCGGCTGCGCGCCGACGAGGTCTGGGTGGCGCACGAGGGCACCCAGGTGCTCGGCTACGCCCGGCTCACCGACGGCTGGCTGGACGACCTCTACGTCCGCCCCGCGGCGCAGGGACGAGGCGTGGGCACCGCCCTGCTCGCGCAGGCGTTCCGCGCCCGTCCCGGCGGGTTCTGCCTGTGGGTCTTCGCCGCCAACGCCCCGGCACGCGCGTTCTACGCGGCGGCCGGCCTGGTCGAGCTGGAGCGCACCGACGGCGCCGACAACGAGGAGCGCGAGCCGGACGTGCGGATGGCCTGGCCGGGGGAGCAGCCGGAGGCGTTCTGGGCCCGGCTGCACGCCGAGCTGGCGGCCGACGTCCGGGCCGTGGGCGACGACCTGCGTGCCCGCGCGCGGGCGCTCGCCGTGGCCTCCGACACGCCCTTCGAGGCGTCCCTGCAGGTCACCGGCGAGCCCCGGGCCGAGGGCTGAGGGCACGACCCCGCGGGGCACCGGCACTGTCGGTGCGGGGTGCCACGGTGGGGTCCTGGCGTCACGTAGGCTGACCCCCTCCCGCGGGGATCCCGGCCGCCGTCGTGGCCCGGACCCTGCCCGCAGCACCCGTTGACGAACTCGCAGAAGGGATGCGCCCCGCTCCGATGGCGAACGGCTCCTCCGACTCCTTCGTGCACCTGCACGTCCACACCGAGTACTCGATGCTCGACGGTGCCGCCCGTCTGGGCGACCTGGCCAACCGGGCCGCCGAGCTCGAGATGCCCGCCATCGCGATGACCGACCACGGCAACGTGTTCGGCGCGTACGAGTTCTACAAGAAGGCCACCGCGGCCGGCGTGAAGCCGATCATCGGCATCGAGGCCTACTTCGCCCCGAACATCTCCCGGTTCGAGAAGAAGGGCGTGAACTTCTACGACGGCGGGTCGGACGACATCTCCAACCGCGGTGCGTACACGCACATGACGCTGCTCTCGGAGTCGACCGAGGGCATGCACAACCTGTTCCGGCTGTCCACCGGCGCCTGGCGCGACGGGTACTTCAAGCACCCGCGCATGGACCGCGAGATCCTCCAGCAGTACCGCAAGGGCGTCATCGGCACCACCGGCTGCCCGTCGGGCGAGATCCAGGTCCACCTGCGCTACGGCAACTACGAGGCCGCGCGCCAGGCGGCCGGCGACTTCCAGGACATCCTCGGCAAGGAGAACTACTTCCTGGAGCTGATGGACCACGGCCTCGACATCGAGAACCGGGTCCGTGCCGACCTGATCAAGCTCGGCCGCGACCTGAACATCCCCCTGCTGGCCACCAACGACTCCCACTACGTGCGCCGCGAGGACGCTCCCTCCCAGGAGCACCTGCTCTGCATCAACTCCGGCTCCACCATGGACATCCCGGCCGGCGACGGCCCGGGCCAGCGGTTCGCGTTCAACGGCGACGGCTACTACATCAAGTCCGCGGCCGAGATGCGCGCGCTGTGGGGCGACAAGTACGGCCTGCCCGAGGCCTGCGACAACACGCTGCTGATCGCCGAGCGCTGCGACGTGCAGTTCACCGAGGCCGTCGGCAAGTACATGCCCCGCTTCCCCTGCCCGCCCGGCGAGAACGAGGAGTCGTGGCTGGTCAAGGAGGTCGAGAGCGGCCTGCACGACCGCTACCCGGGCGGCATCCCGGACGAGGTGCGCAAGCAGGCCGAGTACGAGCTGGGCGTCATCATCCAGATGGGCTTCCCCGGCTACTTCCTCGTCGTCGCCGACTTCATCAACTGGGCCAAGGACAACGGCATCCGCGTCGGCCCGGGCCGTGGCTCGGGCGCAGGCTCGATGGTCGCCTACGCCATCAAGATCACCGACCTGGACCCGCTGCGCCACGGCCTGATCTTCGAGCGCTTCCTCAATCCCGACCGCGTCTCGATGCCCGACTTCGACGTCGACTTCGACGACCGTCGCCGCTCCGAGGTGATCCGGTACGTCACGGAGAAGTACGGCGACGACCGCGTCTCCTACATCGTCACCTACGGCACCATCAAGGCGAAGCAGGCCGTCAAGGACTCCAGCCGCATCCTCGGCTACCCGTTCGCCATGGGCGACCGGATCACCAAGGCCATGCCGCCCGCGGTGATGGGCAAGGACGTCCCGCTGCAGGACCTGTTCAACCCCGAGCACAAGCGCTACTCCGAGGGTGGCGAGTTCCGGGGCATCTACGAGCAGGACCACGACGTCAAGAAGGTCGTGGACACCGCCATCGGCATCGAGGGCCTGAAGCGTCAGTGGGGCGTGCACGCCGCCGGCGTCATCATGTCCAGCGAGCCGCTGGAGGACGTCATCCCGCTGCTCAAGCGGCCCGCCGACGGCGCGATGATCACGCAGTTCGACTACCCGACCTGCGAGAACCTCGGCCTGATCAAGATGGACTTCCTGGGCCTGAGGAACCTGACGATCCTCGACGACGCCGTGAAGAACATCAAGGCGAACCGCGGCGAGGACCTCGTCCTGGAGGACCTCGAGCTCGACGACCGGGCGGCCTACGAGCTGCTGGGCCGCGGCGACACCCTGGGCGTCTTCCAGCTCGACGGCGGCCCGATGCGCGGCCTGCTGCGCCTCATGCGCCCCGACAACTTCGAGGACATCTCCGCGGTGCTCGCGCTGTACCGCCCGGGCCCGATGGGCGTGGACTCCCACACGAACTACGCGCTGCGCAAGAACGGCAAGCAGGAGATCACCCCGATCCACCCCGAGCTGGCCGAGCCGCTCGAGGACATCCTGGACACCACCTACGGCCTGATCGTGTACCAGGAGCAGGTCATGGCGGTGGCGCAGAAGCTGGCGGGCTACTCGCTGGGCCAGGCGGACCTGCTGCGCCGCGCGATGGGCAAGAAGAAGAAGGAGATCCTCGACAAGGAGTTCGTGCCGTTCTCCGGCGGCATGAAGGCCAACGGCTACTCCGACGCGGCCATCAAGGCCCTGTGGGACGTCCTGGTGCCGTTCTCCGACTACGCGTTCAACAAGGCGCACACCGCCGCCTACGGTCTGGTCTCCTACTGGACGGCCTACCTCAAGGCGCACTACGCGCCCGAGTACATGGCCGCCCTGCTCACCAGCGTCGGCGACGACAAGGACAAGTCGGCGATCTACCTCAACGAGTGCCGCCGGATGAAGATCCAGGTGCTCCCGCCGGACGTCAACGAGTCGGCCAACAACTTCACCCCGGTCGGCAACGACATCCGCTTCGGTCTCGGCGCGATCCGCAACGTCGGGCACAACGTGGTCGACGGCATCGTCGCCGGGCGCGAGGAGAAGGGCCGCTACGAGGACTTCAACGACTTCCTCTCCAAGGTGCCCGCCCACGTGTGCAACAAGCGCGTGATGGACTCCCTGATCAAGGCCGGCGCGTTCGACGACATGAAGCACAAGCGTCGGGCCCTGGTCGCGGTGCACGAGACCGCGGTCGAGCAGTACGTCGACATCAAGCGCAACGAGGCCATCGGCCAGGACTCCCTGTTCGGTGGCCTGGACGACGACGCGGCCGGCGACTTCGGCACCACCGTGGCGATCCCGGACATCGACGAGTGGGAGAAGATGACCCTGCTCGGCCACGAGCGGGACATGCTCGGCCTCTACGTCTCCGACCACCCGCTGCTGGGCCTCGAGCACGTGCTGGCCAACGCCTCCGACGTCTCCATCGGCTCGCTGCTGCTGGACGAGTCGCGCTCGGACGGCTCGCCGATCCAGGTCTGCGGCCTGGTCACCCAGGTGCAGCGCAAGATCACCAAGCGCGGTGACGCCTGGGCCATGGTCACCATCGAGGACCTGGACGGCGCCATCGACGTCCTGCTCTTCCCCTCCTCCTACCAGCTGGCGGCGCCGCTGCTCATGGAGGACGCCGTGCTCACCGTGAAGGGCCGGCTGTCGCGGAGCAAGGACCAGCCGGAGATCCACGGCCAGGAGGTCAGCGCCCCCGACATCACCGACGGCCCGTCGGGCCCGGTGGTGATCCAGCTGCCGCAGACCCGGGTCAACCAGCACGTGGTGGCCGACCTCAAGGACGTCCTCTCCACGCACCGCGGGTCCTCCGAGGTCCACCTGCGGGTGCTGATGCGCGACAAGACGATCGTGATGCGGGTCGGTGACCTGCACCGGGTCACCCCGTCGCCGGCGCTCTTCGCCGACCTCAAGCAGCTGCTGGGGCCCGGGTGCCTGACCAGCTGACCTCGGACGCGGCGGACACGCCGCCCCCGGTCCCGTCCCCGGCCCCGGTGGGGGAGACGTCGCGCGGACGACGTCCGGCGCGCCGCTCCCTGACCGTCGCCGGCCTGGTCGTGCTGGTCCCCGCCCTCCTGGGCCCGCTGCTGGGCTGGCTGTGGGAGTCGGTGTGGACCCCGACGCAGGGCGTCGTCGTGCAGGGCACCTGGTACGTGGTCGACAGCGACCTCACCTACGACCTCGACGGCCTGCGCAACCAGTTCTCCGGGCCCGCGCTGTACGCCGTGATCACCCTGGCGGCCGGGCTGCTCGTCGGCGTCGTCGCCGGGCTCCTGGCCCGACGTGACGAGGTGCTGACGCTGGTCGCGGTGCTCGTGGGCTCGACCCTCTGCGGGCTGCTCGCCTGGCAGACGGGCACCCGGCTGGGCCCCGCCGACCCGCAGGTGCTCGCCGCCTCCGCCGACGACGGCACGCGGCTGCCCGACCACCTGACGATCGGCTCCTGGGCCGTCCTCACCTGCGCGCCCCTGGCCGCGGCCATCGCCCTGGTGGTCGTGTTCGGACTGTTACCTCGGACTTCACGGCGACGCCCGCAGGGAACCCCCGACGCCGGATAGCCTGCTGCCACCCCCGGACGGACCACCCGGGGGACGCAGCGCCGCGGCGGGGCTCTCGCCCGCCCGCCGGCACCCGACCCGAGGACCCGCCGTGACCGAGCAGCACCCCGACCACCCCGCCGAGCAGAGCCCCGAGCAGGCCGGGCAGCACCCCGAGTACCTGGAGTCCGACGCCGGTCGGCCCGCCGACAAGGAGCCCCGTGCCCGTCGCGGGCTCGCGATCGGCGGTGGCCTGGCTGCCCTCGTGCTGGTCGGCGGCGGTGCCGCGGCCGCCTGGTGGTGGACCTCCGACGGCGGGGAGGCGGCCGAGGCGCTGCCCGGCGACGCCCTCGTCTACGTCGGCATGACCCTGGACCCCAGCGGCAGCCAGAAGGTCGAGGCCGTCCGCACCCTGCAGAAGTTCCCCGACCTCGCCGCCGAGCTGGGCATGGACGGCGACGCGGGCGAGGTGGACCCGAAGGCGGCGATCGTCGAGGCGATCATCGCCGAGGCCGGCTGCGAGGACACGCTCTCCTACGCCGACGACGTGGAGCCCTGGCTGGGCGACCGTGCCGGTGTGGTCCTGCGCGGGGAGCTCTCCGAGGACACCGTGCCGCTCCTGGCCGTGGAGGTCACCGACGAGAGCCTCGTGGACGCCGGCCTGGAGGCGCTCGCCACCTGCGACGGCGGCGAGGAGCCCGACGACCTCGGTGCGTACGAGGTGCGGGACGGCTGGCTGTACGCCACCGAGACCCAGGAGGGCCTCGACGACGCCTTCGCGGCCCTCGACGAGGGGAGCCTGGCCGACGACGCCGACTACGCCGAGCTCAGCGGCCTGGCCGGGGACACCGGCATCGTCTCCGCCTACGTCGCGCCGGCGCTGGGCTCCGCGCTCGGCGACCTGATCGCCTCGCAGTCCGGCCTCGACGAGATGGGCGACTCGGCCCAGCTCGCCGAGGGCCTCGCGCAGATGGAGGGCTTCGGGGGCGCGGTGGCCCAGGTGCGGTTCGAGGACGGCGCCCTGGAGGTCGAGGCAGGCGGCATGGCCTCCGACGAGGCCGCCGCCGTCACCGACGTCACGGCCGGCGGCGACATGGTGTCGTCCCTGCCGGCCGAGACCGACGCGGTGCTCGCCGCCGGCCTGGCCGACGGCGCGATCGAGGCCCAGGTGGAGGCGCTCTCGAGCTCCCTGGGCACCACCCCCGACGAGATCGACGCCGAGCTGCAGTCCTCGTTCAACCTCACGCTGGACCAGCTCTCGGCCGCCGTGGGCGACGGCATCGGCATCGCGCTCGGCTCCGGGCTGGACCTCAACAGCGCGATGGCCTCCACGTCCCTGGACGCCCTGCCCGTCGCGGTCCTCGTGGGTGGGACGCCCGATGACGTCGCCCCCGTGGTGGACACCCTCAACATCCTGGCCGGCTACGCGCTGGGTTCCGGCGAGATCACCGTCGAGGAGACCCCCTCGGGCTCGGCACTGGTCACCGGCAACGCCTACGGCGACGCCGTGGCCTCCGGTGGCGACCTGGCCTCCGACCCGGTGTTCAGCCGCGCCGTCCCGGACGCCGACGGCGCCGGCTCGGTCTTCTTCCTCCGGATGGCCGGCTCGGACCTGTTCGCCGACATCGCCGAGCAGAGCGGCACGACCGGCCTGGACGCGCTGGAGGCCGTCGGCGCCTCGGTGAGCGGCGGGGACGGCGAGTTCAGCATGCGGCTGCGGATCACCACCACCGACTGACGACGGCGGAGCGGTCTAGCGGCCGATCTCCGCCAGCACCGCACCGGTGACGGTGACGAGGTCGTCGGGGGCCAGACCCAGGTCGAACCCCCGACGACCGCCCGAGACGTAGACGACGTCGTGCAGCACGGCGGTCTCGTCGACCACGGTGCGGTGCCGCTTCTTCTGGCCCACCGGCGAGATCCCACCGACCACGTACCCGGTCGCGCGCTCGGCGTCGGCGGGCCTGGCCATCACGGCCTTGCTGCCACCGAGCGCGCGGGCCAGGGCCTTGAGGTCCAGCTGCCCGGTCACCGGCACCACGCCGACGACGAGCTCACCGTCGAGGTCGGCGAAGAGCGTCTTGAACACCGAGTCCGGGTCCAGGCCGAGCGCCTCGGCGGCCTCCAGCCCGTAGGACGCGGCCCGCGGGTCGTGCTCGTAGGGGTGGGTGGTGAACGCCACGCCGGCGTCGGTCAGCGCGACGGTGGCGGGCGTCCCGCCGGCTGCCTGCTTCTTCCTGGCCACGCACCGATCCTGCCGCGTCCGCCGCGGCACCGGTGCGCGGGGCCCGTCAGTTGGGCGACCAGCGGGTGCGCGCCACCTCGGTGGCGGGCAGCGAGGGGATGACGTTCATCGCCCGCAGCTCCTCGCGCAGCAGGTCGACGACGTGGCCGAGCCGCTGCGCCGGGTCGTCGGTCTCGAGCAGCTCCTGCCGGTCCGGCAGGGGGAGCGGTGCGCCGGCAGCCAGCGCCCAGGACAGCCACGACGGGTCCTGCGGCAGCCGGCCCTCCCACGGGTCGGCCTGGAGCTCGGCCAGGGCGACGCGGTAGGCGGTGAACGTGGAGCGGGCCTGCTGGAGCAGCTCCTCGCCGACGCCACCGTCGGGTCCGCCGTCCAGCTCGGGCCGTGCCAGCACGGCGCCCAGGGGGAACTTGCCCTCGGGGTGCGGGGCCAGGCGTTCCAGGTCGAACCGGTCGACGCCGACGGCCACGATCCCGAAGGTGCCGTCGGGTCGCTCGGTGGCCTCCGTCAGCCGCAGCCGCACGCCCACCCGGAACAGGGACTGGGCGCCGTGGTCGCCCACCTCGTAGCCCTCGCGGATCGCCACCGTCCCGAACATCCGCTCGGCGGGGTCCTCGATCTCCAGCAGGTGCCGGACGAGGGCGCGGTAGCGGTCCTCGAACACGTTGAGCGGCACCGTCAGCCCGGGGAAGGTGACCGTGTTCAGGGGGAACATGGGCAGCGAGGGGTCCACGCCGTCACCGTAGCCGTCACGACGCGTCCGTCCGGGTGGGGCGCGCGGGGCGTACCACCGGGTGGCCAGGACTCGGGGCGCACCGGGTCCGGCGCCTAGAATCGGGGCCATGATCACCCGGACCGACCTGCGTAGCGCCGCCACCGGTCGCGCGCCGGAGGAGCCGTTCGACTACCGGACCGCCCTTCCGCGCGCCGACTTCGACGTCGAGGCAGCCGTGCCGGCCACCCATCGCATCCTGGCGGACGTCCAGGAGCGGGGGATCGAGGCGATCCTCGAGATGAGCGCCAAGTTCGACGGCGTCACCCTGGACGACGTCCGCGTGCCCGCCGAGGCGATCCAGCGCGCCCTCGACGAGCTCGACCCGGCCCTGCGTGCCGGCCTGGAGGAGTCCATCCGCCGGCTCCGCGCCACCAGCACCAACGAGCTGGAGACCGACGCGCGCACCGAGCTCGGCCCGGGCGCCGTCGTCACCCACCGCAAGGTCCCCATGGGCCGCGTGGGCCTCTACGTGCCCGGTGGCCTGGCGCCGCTCATCTCCAGCGTGCTGATGAACACGGTGCCCGCCCAGGTCGCCGGCGTCGGCTCCATCGCCCTGGCCAGCCCCCCGCAGAAGGAGTTCGGCGGGCTGCCGCACCCCAGCATCCTGGCCGCCTGCGCCCTGCTGGGCGTCGAGGAGGTCTACGCCGTCGGCGGCGCCCAGGCGATCGGCATGTTCGCCTACGGCGCCGGCCCCTGCGCCCCGGTCGACCTCATCACCGGCCCCGGCAACATCTGGGTCGTCACCGCCAAGCGCCTGGTCAAGGGCTCGGTCGGCATCGACTCCGAGGCCGGCCCCACCGAGATCGCGATCCTGGCCGACGAGACCGCCGACCCGGCGTTCGTCGCCGCCGACCTCATCAGCCAGGCCGAGCACGACCCGCTGGCGGCGTCCGTGCTGGTGACCCCCAGCGAGACGCTGGCCGCCGAGGTCGAGGCCGAGCTGGACAAGCAGGTCGGCGCGACCAAGCACGTCGAGCGCATCCGCACGAGCCTGAGCGGCAAGCAGTCCGCGATCGTCCTGGTCGACGACCTCGAGCAGGGCCTGAAGGTGGTCGACGCCTACGCCGCCGAGCACCTGGAGATCCAGACGGTCGACGCGGACGCCTGGGCCGCCCGCGTCCGCAACGCCGGCGCGATCTTCGTCGGCGCCCACGCGCCCGTGAGCCTCGGCGACTACTGCGCCGGGTCGAACCACGTGCTGCCCACCGCCGGCTGCGCCTGCCACTCCTCGGGGCTGTCGGTGCGCGCCTTCACCAAGTCGGTGCACGTCATCACCTACGACCGCACCGGACTGGCCGAGGTCGCCGACCACGTGACCACGATGGCCGAGGCGGAGGACCTGCCCGGTCACGCCCAGGCCGTCCGCGTGCGCTTCGCCGCCGACGCCGGCTCCGAGAACCAGGGCTGAGGCGCGCCGTGGACTTCCCGCCGATCCGTGAGGAGCTGCGCGGGCTGGAGCCCTACGGGGCTCCCCAGCTCGACGTGCCCGTGCAGCTGAACACCAACGAGAACCCGTACGGGCCCAGCGAGGCCTGCGCGGACGACATCGCTGCGTCGGTCCGCGAGGCGGCGCTGAGCCTGAACCGCTACCCCGACCGCGAGCACGTCGCCCTGCGCGAGGCACTCGCGGCCTACCTGTCGCGCGACACCGTCGCAGCCGGGTTCTCGGTCACGCCCGAGCAGGTATGGGCGGCCAACGGCTCCAACGAGGTCATGCTGCAGCTGCTGCAGGCCTTCGGTGGCCCCGGCCGGACGGCCTGCTCGTTCGCCCCGACGTACTCGATGTACCCCGAGTACGCCCGGGACACGCTGACCCGGTGGGTCACCGGCCACCGCGCCGAGGACTTCTCCCTCGACGTGGACGCCGCGCGCGAGCTGATCGAGGCCGAGCAGCCGAGCGTCGTCCTGCTGCCCAGCCCGAACAACCCCACCGGCACGGCCCTGCCGCCCGAGGCCATCGAGGTGCTGTGCAAGGCCACCGGCGCCTACGGCGGCCTGCTCGTCGTGGACGAGGCCTACACCGAGTTCCGCCGCGAGGGCACCCCGTCGGCCCTGGAGCTGCTGCCCACGCACCGCAACCTCGTGGTCTCCCGCACGATGAGCAAGGCGTTCGCGCTGGCCGGCGGTCGTCTCGGCTACCTGGCGGCCGACCCGGCGATCCTGGACGCCATCCGCGTCGTCCGGCTGCCCTACCACCTCTCGTCGGTGACGCAGGCGGCCGCGCTGGCCGCGCTGCGTCACGCCCCCGAGCTGCTCGGCAAGGTCGACGACCTGCGCCGCGAGCGCGACGACGTCGTCACCTGGCTGCGTGCCCAGGGCCTCGAGGTCGCCGACAGCGACGCGAACTTCGTGCTCTACGGCCGCTTCGAGGACCGGCACGCCCACTGGGAGGCGCTGCTCGCCCACGGCGTGCTCGTGCGCGAGGTCGGCCCCGCCGGCTGGCTGCGCGTCTCCATCGGCACGCCCGAGGAGATGGCCGCGTTCCGCGACGCCACCACCGCCGTGCTGGCGACGCCGGCCGGCACCCTGATGGACCCCGCTACCGAGGAGGACGCATGACCGCCCGCACCGCCCGCGTCGAGCGCACCACGAGCGAGTCGAAGGTCGTCGTCGAGGTCAACCTCGACGGCACCGGCAAGCACGACATCTCCACCGGCGTCGGCTTCTACGACCACATGCTCACCGCGCTCGCGCGGCACTCGCTGATCGACCTCACCGTCATCAGCGAGGGCGACACCTGGATCGACGCCCACCACACCACCGAGGACACGGCGATCTGCCTCGGGCAGGCGCTGCGCGAGGCCCTGGGGGACAAGAAGGGCATCCGCCGCTTCGGTGACGCCACCGTCCCGCTGGACGAGGCCCTCGTGCACGCCACGGTCGACGTCTCCGGCCGCCCCTACTGCGTGCACACCGGTGAGCCCGAGGGCCAGCAGTACGTGCAGCTCGGCGGCTCCGGCGTCTCCTACCTGGGCTCCCTGACCCAGCACGTCTTCGAGTCGATCGCGTTCCACGGCCACTTCTGCCTGCACGTGCGCGTGCTGGCCGGCCGCGAGCCGCACCACATCGTCGAGACCCAGTTCAAGGCCCTGGCCCGCGCGCTGCGCGACGCCGTGGCCCTCGACCCGCGCGAGACCGGCGTGCCCTCGACCAAGGGCGCGCTCTGAGCGCGGTCGCCACCGCCGGAGCGGGCCTCGACCCGGCGGTGCTGGCCACCAAGACCGTCGTCGTCCTCGACTACGGCTCGGGCAACCTGCGCTCGGCCGTGCGCGCGGTCGAGCGGACCGGCGTGCAGGTCGAGCTCACCGGGGACTTCGAGAAGGGCCTGGCCGCCGACGGCCTCCTCGTGCCCGGCGTGGGCGCCTACGCGGCGTGCATGGCAGGGCTGAAGGAGATCAAGGGCGACCGGCTCATCGGCCGTCGCCTCGCCGGCGGCCGCCCCGTCCTGGGCATCTGCGTGGGCATGCAGGTGCTCTTCGCGCAGGGCATCGAGCACGGCGTGCAGACCGACGGCTGCGACGAGTGGCCGGGGGTCGTCGAGCGGCTCCACGCTCCCGTGGTGCCGCACATGGGCTGGAACACCGTCGAGGCGCCCGAGGGCAGCCAGGCCTTCGCCGGCCTCGAGGGCGAGCGGTTCTACTTCGTGCACTCCTACGGCGTGCGCGAGTGGACGCTGGAGACCAACGACCGGACCAAGGCGCCCCTGGTCACCTGGGCCCAGACCGGTCCCACGGAGCATGGCGGCGACCGGTTCGTGGCCGCGGTCGAGAACGGGCCGCTGTGGGCCACCCAGTTCCACCCGGAGAAGTCCGGGGACGCCGGCGCGGCGCTGCTGCGCAACTGGGTCGCGACCCTCTGACCGCACGACCGGAGCCACGATGAGCAAGGAGCGCGCCCGGCGTCGCGCCGAGCGGGAGGCCGAGGCGGCCGCCCGCGCGGCGGAGCGTCGGCTCGCCGAGGAACGGGCGGCCAGGCGCCGGGCGGTGCGCGACCGGCTGCTGGCGCCGTTCCGGGCCGTCGCCGCCTGGCTGGGCGCCGGCTCCACCAGGGGCCGGGTGACCGGACGCCTCGCGGAGAAGCGTCGGCGCCGGACCGGGTGGCTCGTCGCGCTCGGCGTGGCGGCCGTCGTCCTGGTCGGGGTGATCACCCGCGACTGGTCCGCCGTGGCGATGACCGTCGTGGTCCTCGTCCTCGGCGGGCCCGTGCTCTACACCCTGATGTTCCGGCGGGCCTGAGCCCGCCACCCCTGCACCTGAACCCGCACGACCTGAACCGGAAGAAGAGGAACGATGAGCGACTACCTGGAGCTGCTGCCGGCGGTGGACATCACCGAGGGGCAGGCCGTCCAGCTCGCGCAGGGCGTGGCCGGGTCCGAGCGGACCTACGGCGACCCCATCGCCGCCGCCAAGCGGTGGCAGGACGCCGGCGCCGAGTGGCTGCACCTCGTCGACCTGGACGCCGCCTTCGGCCGCGGCTCGAACCGCGCGCTGCAGGCCGAGATCGTCGGCGCCCTCGACATCAAGGTCGAGATGAGCGGCGGCATCCGCGACGACGAGTCGCTGGCCGCGGCGCTGGCCACCGGCTGCACCCGCGTCAACATCGGCACCGCCGCGCTGGAGAACCCCGAGTGGTGCCGCCGGATCATCGGCGAGCACGGCGACAAGATCGCCATCGGCCTCGACGTGCGGGGTCGCACCCTGGCGGCGCGCGGCTGGACCCGCGACGGCGGCGACCTCTACGACGTCCTGGAGCGCCTGAACTCCGAGGGCTGCGCCCGCTACGTCGTCACCGACGTCAACAAGGACGGCATGCTCGCCGGCCCGAACCTGCAGCTGCTCACGGACGTCTGCGCCGCCACCGACGCACCGGTCGTCGCCTCGGGCGGCGTCACCACGCTCGACGACATCCGCGCCCTCATGGGCCTGGTCGAGGTGGGCGTCGAGGGCGCCATCGCCGGCACCGCGCTCTACGAGGGCCGGTTCACGCTCGAGGACGCCCTCGCGCTGACGCTGCCCGCAGCCGGCGGTGCCTCGTGAGCCTGGCCGTCCGGGTCATCCCGTGCCTGGACGTCAACGGCGGCCGGGTGGTCAAGGGCATCAACTTCCTCGACCTGCGTGACGCGGGCGACCCCGTCGAGCTGGCCCGCTCCTACGACGCGGAGGGCGCCGACGAGCTGACGTTCCTCGACATCTCGGCCTCGCACGAGGGTCGCGCCACGACCATGGAGATGGTCTCGCGCTGTGCCGAGGAGGTCTTCATCCCGCTCACCGTCGGTGGCGGCGTCTCCTCCGTCGAGGACGTCGACCGCCTGCTGCGCGCGGGCGCCGACAAGGTCGCGGTGAACACGGCCGCGATCCGTCGCCCCGAGCTGGTCGCCGAGATCGCCGACCGCTTCGGCAACCAGGTGCTGGTGCTGTCGGTCGACGCGCGCCGCGCGCCCGGCACCGACTCCGGCTTCGAGGTCACCACCCACGGTGGTCGCCAGTCGGCCGGCATCGACGCCGTGGAGTGGGCCCACCGCGCCTGCGAGCTGGGCGCCGGAGAGATCCTGCTCAACGCCATGGACGCCGACGGCACCCAGGACGGGTTCGACCTGGAGCTGCTGCGGGCCGTGCGCGCCGAGGTGACCGTGCCGGTGATCGCCTCCGGCGGCGCCGGTGCGCTCGAGCACTTCCCGCCGGCCGTCGACGCCGGGGCGGACGCGGTGCTCGCCGCGACCGTCTTCCACTTCGGCACCCTGCGGATCGGGGACGTGAAGTCGACGCTGGCCGGGGCCGGCCACCCCGTCCGCTGAGGCGCCGGCCCCGCTCTCCCGCAGGGCTCAGAGCAGCTTGAGCTTCTCCGCGCGCGCCAGCACCTCGGCGTGGGCGGTCTCCGGGGCGTCGAACCAGCGACGCCAGACGGCGGTGTCCAGGGCCCGTCCGGCCGGTGCCTGGGCGCGGGCGGCGTCGTCCACGAGCCCACAGACGTACAGGCGCACCGCCAGCTCGTTGGCGGCGCTCACCAGCTCCACCTCGTCCTGCCTCACGGACGTCACGTAGGCGTGCGCCTGCGGCAGCGCCTCCGAGAGCATGGCCTCCGTGGCCGGGGTGCGCTCCTTCCAGTAGGCGCGCGCCGCGGCGGCAGCCGGCAGCATCTCGCTGCGGGTGCCGGGGGCCGACCGGGACAGCGTGACGGCGAGGTCCCAGGAGGCCTCGGAGGTGCCGAACCACCAGGGGGAGAGGTACTCCACGGCGCTGGCGTGCCAGGCGTAGCCGGTCGGGCAGGCCTGCTGAGCGGCGTCCATGATCGCGTGGAAGGTCGGGGCGTCCGCCTGGAGACCACGGGCCTGGTCGAGCACGGACGCCCACGCGGTCGGGTCCTCGCGGTCGGCGTGCAGCGCTCCCTGGATGAGGGGAGTCGCGGCGTCCAGCATCTCGTGGAACTGCTGGAACGCCTCACGACTGACGTGCTCGGCCTGGCGCCCGCTGCGGGCCTCCCAGGCCTGCCGGACGCGCACGACGCCGGCGGTCGTGAGGCAGCCGTGGGGGAGCGTGGTGGGGTCGATCTCGACGGAGTCGTCCTCGTCCTGCGGGGCGTCGGCGGGCTGGTCCTCGGCAGGCGCGGCCGCGGGTGCACCGGCGGCGGCCGCCTCGAACGAGGCGTGCAGCCACGCGTCCGCGAAGTCGGGGTGCGTGGCCGTGTGCTCGACCAGCAGGTGCCGGTGGTGCCACCGACCGTCGGCCGCGAGCGCCCCGAGCCGCTGGGACCAGGCGCTGGGGTCGCCGGTCTCGACGGCCGAGGCCAGCAACGTGAGGTCGTCGGCCAGGTGCGGGTCGGGGACGGACGTGGGCGTCGGCTTCCGCGAGAACAACGGCATGGCCCGCAACCCTAGGCGACCGGTCGCGACCACTCGGCCACGGGTCAACCGCGGCCCAGCTGCTTGACCAGGTGGACGTCGGCCTCGCCGGCCACCGGCAGCCCCTGCCAGCGGCCGATCTCCTCGTAGCCGTGCCGCTGGTAGAAGCCCGGTGCCTGGAACGTGAAGCTCGTCGTGAACACGTGCTGCACGCCGCGCGCCCGCGCCTCGGTCTCGAAGAGGTCGAGCAGTCGGCTGCCGGCGCCCGTCCCGCGGGCCTGCGGCGCCACCCAGGTCAGGGCGATGCCGCCGGCGACGCCCCAGGTCCAGCCGCTGGTGCCGGCGAGCAGCAGGCCCGCGTCGTCCGTCAGCCGCACCGTCAGCTCCCGCGCGGGCGCCAGGCCGGGCGTCGCGGCTGCGTTGTGGGCGTCGAGCTCGTCGGAGAGCCGCTGGTCGAGGGCGGCGTCGGCCTCGGCCACCTCCGCCGTCCACGGGTCCGTGGCCACGCCCCGGCCCGCCCGGTGCAGCACCATGTCGCGCAGCTCCTCGCCCACCGGCTCGTGGCGGCGCAACAGCGCCACCTCCTGGTAGCCGGCGCGGGCGGCGGTGGCGCGGGAGGCCGCGTTGCCGGGCTCGGCCAGGAGCTCGATCACGCCGACGTCGTCGTGGTCGAGCGCCCAGGCGGTCAGCAGCGTGAGGGCGCGGGAGGCCCAGCCACCGCGACGTCGCGCCGGCACGACCCAGTACCCGGTGCCGCACCGGCCGTCGGCCCGCATCCACAGGCCGATCTCGCCGACGCACGTGTCGGTCGCGGCGTCCGCGATGGCGAAGGAGTAGCCGACTCCCTCGTCCAACCGCCCGAGCTGTCGCTCGACGTAGGCCGCGACCTCGCCGTCGTCGTCGGTGGCGGGCACCGTCGTGATCAGCGGGATGAGGGGGTCCTGCGTCGCCGCCCGGACCGCCGGTGCGTCGGCGTGGGTGAAGGGACGCAGGCGCACGCCGGCGTCCTCGAGGACGGGCATGGTGCGGGGAAGGAGAAGGGGCGTCGCGGTCACCCGCGCATCCTGCCCGACGTGCCGTGACGGGCGAGGAGGTGCCAGACCTTCTTGAGCACCTGCGGGTCCTCGGTGCCCCGGGCGCGGGCACGGCCGAGGACGGCGGCGTCCAGGCGCCCGTCCTCGGCGACCCGGCGGCCGGCTTCCACCACCTCGGCCCCGCGGTAGTCCTCGTGCGCGGCCAGGCCGTGGGCGGTGAGGACGCGGCCCTCGTGCCAGTGCAGGGCCACGCCGTGCCTGTCGGCCAGGCGCACCGCCTGTTCGTGGGTCGGGGTGCCGCGGTGACTGGGGTCCAGGGCCAGCGCCTCGACGTCCTCGCTCAGGGAGACGGGCCCGTGCACGTGGGCCTCGACGTAGTGGTCGAGCGGGTCCTCGGAGTGGGGTGGGGCCGTCGCGTCGCAGGCGGGGTCGGGCACCGGGTACCGGTCGGCGGTGCCCACGAGCGTCGGCTCGAACACGGAGTCGGGGAAGCAGAAGGTGGTGCGAGCCAGCACGTGGGGCGCCAGGACGAGGCGGGCGGACCCGAACCGCGGCGCCGGACCGAGGCTGCTCGTGTCCCCGGCGGTTCCCACCGCCCCGTACCGCGGCCGCGCCTCGGGTGGCGCGTGGTCGTAGACGCCACCGAAGAGGCGTTGCTCCCAGCGCCAGCGGTCACCGCCGGGGTGCGCCGTGAGGCCGCCGTTACTGGTGCCGGTCTCGAACTGGGTGCGGTAGACGCCGTCGGCGGTGAGGTGCGCCAGCACGGTGCGGCCGTCGCGCAGGTGGTCGGGATGGAGGTGCAGCGCGACGCGGGCCGTGGCCGGGACCGGCGGCGCGTGCGGCGGGGCCAGCGTGCGCACGTGCCGCAGCGCCTCCTCGACGAAGGGGTCGGCCTCGTGCTCCGGGTGCATGAGCCCAGGATGTCGGACGGGGAACCCGGCGTCAGGCGAGTGATCTGCCGGCCTCCGCCGGGCCGGTCGTCGCGCTCGTCGTGCCGGCGGGGGTGACGAGGTAGTCGAGGCCGTCGTGGCTGGTCCAGCGCCACCCGGTGGCGATGCCCTGGGAGCTGAGCGCGCGCTCGTAGCGCCAGCCGAGGTGGGTCTTGGCGCGGTGGTGTCTTCGGCACAGGGGTGCGGCGTTGTCGGTGCTGGTCCCCGCGCCGTGGGCGTGTGGTTCGACGTGGTCGATGTCGGCGCGGCGCGATGGTCGGCGGCACCACGGGAAGACGCACGTGGGCTCCGCCAACCGGACCTGTTCCTTGAGCCGGTCGGGGAACTCGTAGGCCTCGGCGTGCCGCTGCGTGCGCTGGTCGATGACGGGTCTGACGGCGATCGAGGTCCGGCCCGTGGACTCCGTCACCCACCGGTGCAGGACCTCGAGGCTGGTGAACCCGCCCCCGAGGGCGCTGAGGGTGCCCGGCCCCGGTTCGACCCGGGCCAGCGGCTCCTGGTGGGCGTCCGCGGTGCCGTGCGCGGCGGCGCGGATCGCGTCCTCGGAGACGTGGACGTAGACCGTCAGGTCGCGAGCAGCACGCCCGGTGCCGGTGCCGGTGCGTGCGTCGTGCTGGTCGTCCTCGAGCTGTCGGCGGGCGATCTCGCCGAGGGCGGCGGCGCGCCGGGCATCGAGCCCGCCGGTGTGCCCCTGCTCCTGCAGCTGAGCCGCGACCACGGCGAGGGCGGCATCGAGATCGGCGGCGTCGGTGACGTCCAGCGTGGCGTCGAGGCAGACGGTGCCGGTGTGATCCACCATGCGGTGGCCCAGCGGGGTCTGGTCGATCGTGACGTGGCGGGTGTCGGCGGCGTCGAGGGCCTGCTGCTCCGCCGTCTCGGGATCGAACCTGACCAGGGCCTCGGTGGTGAGGCGCTCGAGGGGGTGGGCCCGATCTTGTGCGCGACGGCGGCGAGCTGGTCGTCGACGAACGCCGCGCCCTCCGCCGGGAGGTGCATCGTCCTGCGGGCGACGAGCCTGGCCTTGAACCACGGCAGGGCGTGGTCGACCTCGCGAGCATCGGCCATGCGCACCCGGCCGTCGTCGTCGAGCTCGAGCCCACGCGTCATCGCCGCCCAGGTCCGGGGGAGCCGGTGGCGCAGCTCCACGACGTGGCCGATGAAGGCTCGGCCGGCGTCGGTGGACATCCCGAGGGCCGCGGCCCACTCGAGGACGGCCGCCTCGGTCACCAACGGCGATCCCGGCCCACCGAGATCCAGGGGCCGGTCACCGTGCAGGAAGGCCGGGGTGTCCCACGTGTAGGCGGCGGCGTCCGCGAGGCCGATGACCGCCTGCTCCGGGTGGGCCTCGACCCACGCGACCGTGGCCTGGGCGACCTCCACGTCGGCCAGGTGCTGGGCACGCCTGGCCGTGCGGACGCGCGCCAGGAGGGCTCGGGTGGGGTTGCCACCGGAGCCGTGCCCCACGTCGTCCGCCTGCCATGTCATGCCTGACAGTCTAGGCGTTCGGGAGTTCGAATGACAGGCTCTGTGCTGCATCTGTGGAGAATTTCTCGGCGTCTCCGCGAGAGTCCGCGAGCCTCGCGGATCGCGCCTCGGCGCCTAGTCTCGAGCCATGCCGGACCCCCGTGTCGCCTCCGTGCTGGAGGCCTTCGCCGACGCCGCACGTGCGCTCGGCGCCACCGCGGTGTGGGTCGGCGGCTCGTGGGCCACCGGCGACCACGTCGCCGGCGTGAGCGACCTCGACCTGGTCGTGCTCGTTCCCTCCGTCGACGTCGGGGCGGTGGACGACCTGCACCGCCACCTCGACGCCGGCCCCGCCCGCGGCCTCGACCTCGGGTGCGCGTGGGTCGAGGAGGGGACGCTGGGGGACCCCGACCGGCGGCACGTCACCTGGTCGCACGGCCGGCCGTGCGAGCGTCGGCTGTCGTCGCTCACCCGGCTCGAGCTCGCCGCCCACGGGCTGGTGCTCGCGGGGCGGTCGCCGGCCGACGTCCTGCCCGCTCCGACACCAGGGGACGCGCGCCGCGCCGTCCGCGCCGACCTCGACGGCTACTGGCGGTGGGCGCTGCGTCGCCCCTGGTACTGGCTCGCGCCCGACTTCGCCGACCTCAGCCTCCTCACCATGGCGCGAGCCCGCCGGGGCCTGACCGAGGACCTGCTGGTCACCAAGGCGGCAGCCCTCGCACACGTGGATGCCGGCCCGCGACTGCGCCGACAGCTGGCCGCGCGTCGCGCGGGCGAACGCTGTCGCTCGCCCCGGTCGCGCACGGCGTGGGCAGCGTGGCGGGACGCAGTGCGCACGGTGGGATGACGACCCGGGCCGGACATCCCCGGACCTGGTAGCAGGGAGACCTCAGAACCCGAACGCGTCCCGATCGAGCGCGTCGAGCGCCGTGGGCGAGCCGTCGAGGGTGACGTCGCACGCGGGGCGCCCGAAGAGGAACAGGGTCACCTCGACCGGGTCCCCGCTGACCAGCACCGGGTCGGGGCCGGAGCGCAGGACGTGCCGCTCATCGGTGTCGGTGCGCGCGGCGACCAGGCCGCCCCGGGCCGGGCGGGCGAGCACGCGGCCCATGCGCGAGGCGGCCCGCCACACGACGTCGCGGTCGTCGGCGGGCAACGCCCGCGGGGTCCAGGACGCGGCCGCGCGGCGCACGTCCTCGTGGTGCACGACCAGCTCGACGGTGTTGGCGACGGCGTCCAGGCGCGCCGGGCGCACCAGTGGGCCGGGGGAGCGGAACCGGGCGACCTCCTCGTCGAAGGAGCGGTGCGCCGAGCGCCCCATCGCGGTCTCGGTCAGGCGGGTCAGCCGCGAGACGACGACGCCAGCCGCCATCCACGGCTCGCGCTCGCGCACCAGCAGGTGGGCGAGCAGGTCACGGGCCGTCCACCCGCTGCACAGGGTCGGTGCGTCCGGGCCGACCTCGAGGAGGAGGTCGCACAGCGCAGCGCGCTCGCGGCGGACGAACGGGGCGGGCCCGGGCCGAGACGTCATGCCGCTCACCCTAGTGAGGAATACGGGACCCGGGCGGGGGAGTTCTGCCGAGTCGGACACCCAGCAGCAAGCCGGGCAGCACACCGGGCAGCACACCGCGACGAACGGGAGCGCATGAGCACCACGACGACCCCCGAGGTCGTGCACGACGAGGACGACGCCCTCGTCGGCAACCGCACCAAGGCCGCCACGACCTGGGACGGCTTCAAGGTCCTCGGCATCGCCATCCGCCGCGAGCCGTGGGTCTTCACGATCTCCACGCTGGGCAGCGTGCTGTTCGGCGCGCTCACCGTCGCCGACGCGTGGGCGCTCGGCTGGGCCACGGACGAGGTCCTCGTCCCTGCCTTCAGCACCGGCGAGACCGACGGGTCGATGCTGTGGGCCGTCCTCGCGGTCTTCCTCGGCATCGCGATCCTGCGGGCCGTGGGCATCGTGGCTCGCCGCGTCGGCGCCGGCCTCATGCAGTACCGGATGCAGGCCCACAGCCGCCGCGAGGTCAGCCGCCAGTACCTGCGCCTGCCCGTCGAGTGGCACCAGCGCCACCCCACGGGCGAGCTGCTGAGCAACGTCAACGCCGACGTCGAGGCCGCCTGGCGCCCCATCGCGCCGCTGCCGATGGCGGTCGGCACGATCGCGATGATGGTGATCGCCGTCGTCCAGATGTTCGCCTCCGACGTCGTCCTGGCCGTCGTGGGCCTCACCGTCTTCCCCGCGGTGATCGTCTCCAACCTGTACTTCCAGCGGCTCTCCTCGCCGCTGATGACCCGCGCCCAGCAGCTGCGCGCGGACCTCTCCGAGATCGCCCACGAGTCCTTCGACGGTGCCATGGTCGTCAAGACCCTGGGCCGCGAGCCCGAGGAGACCGCGCGGTTCGGCCGCGTCGCCGAGGAGCTGCGCGACGTCAACGTGCGCGCGGGCCGCATCCGCGCCGCCTTCGACCCGGCGCTGGCGGCCCTGCCGAACCTCGCCGTGCTGCTCGTGCTCGGCGTGGGCGTGGCCCGCGTCGAGTCCGGCGCCATCGACGCCGGCGCCGTGGTCACCGTCGCCTACCTGCTCACCGTCGTGGCGTTCCCGATCCGCTCCATCGGCTGGCTGCTCGGCAACTTCCCCGCCTCCGTCGTCGGCTGGGAGCGGATCAAGCGCGTGCTCGACGCCACCGGCTCCATGCCCTACGGCACCGCCACCAGCACCGCCACGGGCGGCGCGCACCTCGAGGTGGACGCGCTCGCCTACTCCTACGGCAGCGGCTCGACCGAGGGCGGGGACGAGGTCGGCCTGCTCCGCGAGGTCAGCTTCTCGGTCGCGCCCGGCCGCACGGTGGCGCTCGTGGGAGCCACGGCGTCCGGCAAGTCCACGCTCACGAGCCTCGTCACCCGGCTCGTCGACCCGCAGGCCGGCACCGTCCGACTCGACGGCACCGACCTGCGCGATCTCGCGGCCGGCGAGCTGGCCCGGTCGGTCGCCGTCGTCCCGCAGACGGCGTTCCTCTTCGACGACACCGTGCGCGGCAACGTCACCCTCGGCCTCGACGCGACCGACGAGGAGGTCTGGGCCGCCCTGCGCGCCGCCCAGGCCGACGGCTTCGTCGCCGCGCTCGACCACGGCCTCGACACCCGGCTCGGCGAGCGGGGCACCTCGCTGTCCGGGGGCCAGCGGCAGCGCATCTCGCTGGCCCGCGCGCTGGTGCGCCGGCCCCGGCTGCTCGTGCTCGACGACGCCACGTCCGCCGTCGACCCCGAGGTCGAGGCGCGCATCCTCGCGGCACTGCGCAGCACCGCCGGCAACGGCCCCCAGCCCTCGCTGCTGGTCGTCGCCTACCGCAAGGCCACCATCGGCCTCGCGGACGAGGTGGTGCACCTCGACCGCGGACGGATCGTCGCGCGCGGCACCCACGAGGAGCTGCTCGCCGCGAGCGTCGAGTACGCCCGCCTCGTCAACGCCTACGAGACCGCCGAGCAGGAGGAGGGCCGATGAGCGCCACCACGTCCACCCGCGCGGGGAGCACCGCCACGCCCCGCACCGGCACCGCGCTGGACACCGGCGAGAGCCTCGGCGCGTTCACCACCATCCGGCTCGGGATGAAGCACTCCCCGGAGCTGCGCGAGGGCCTGCGCGGCACCTTCGCCCTGGCGGTGCTCGCCTCCGGCGGCGAGGTCGTCGTGCCGATCGCCGTGCAGCAGACCCTCGACCGGGGCCTGGGTGCGGACGGCGGCGTCGACCTCGGGTTCACCGTGCTCATGGGCCTGCTGGCGGCCGCCGCGATCGTCGTCACCGGCGTCGCCTCCTACCTGATGACCGCCCGGCTGTTCCGGGCCGCCGAGCGCGGCCTCGCGACGCTGCGGACCAAGGCCTTCCGGCACGTGCACGACCTGCCGCTGCTCACCCAGAACACCGAGCGCCGCGGCGCGCTGGTGGCCCGCGTGACCAGCGACGTCGACCAGGTCAGCCAGTTCCTCGTCTTCGGCGGCCTGCTCTTCGTCGTCAGCGTCGGCCAGATCGCCGTGGCCACCGTCGTCATGGCCGTCTACTCCTGGCAGCTGACCATCGTGGTGTGGCTGGCGTTCGCGCCTCTGTTCGCGTCCCTGCGCTACTTCCAGCGCAAGCTCACCGAGGCCTACGGCGTGGTGCGCCGCCAGGTCGGAGCGATGCTCTCGGCGGTCTCCGAGCCGGTCGTCGGCGCCACCGTCGTCCGCTCCTACGCCGTGGCAGACCGCACCCAGGCCCGCATCGACGAGGCCATCGACCGGCACAAGGCCGCCTCGTTCCGCGCCCAGGGCTTCACCGCGTTCTCCTTCTCCCTGGGCGGGGTCTCGGCGGGGCTGGCCAACGCCGGCGTCGTGGTCGTCGGCATCCTGCTCATGCCCGACGGCTGGTTCGGCACCGACGCGATGACGTTCGGCACCGTCATCGCGTTCGCCTTCCTCGTCACGCTGTTCGTCGGGCCCGTGCAGATGGGCACCCAGATCCTGACCGACGCCCAGAACGCGCTGGCCGGCTGGCGGCGCGTCATCGGCATCCTCGAGACCCCCGCCGACCTCACCGACCCCGGCGCCGACGGCGAGCCGCTGCCCTCGGGCCCGATCGAGGTCACCTTCGACCACGTCGGCTTCGCCTACCCCGGCGGCCGACCGGTGCTGCACGACGTGGACCTCACGCTGGCCCCCGGCAGCCGCGTCGCCGTCGTCGGCGAGACCGGCTCCGGCAAGTCGACCATCGCCAAGCTCCTGACCCGGCTGATGGACCCCAGCGAGGGCCGCGTCCTGCTCGACGGCGTGGACCTGCGCCACGTCTCCCAGGCCGACCTGCGCCGCAGCGTCGTGCTCGTGCCGCAGGAAGGCTTCCTCTTCGACGACACCCTCGCCGCGAACGTCCGCTACGGCCGCACCGACGCGGACGAGGCGACCATCCGTGCCAGCGCCGACGCACTGGGCCTCGGCGACTGGCTGGCGGGCCTGCCCCGCGGGCTCGACACCCGGGTCGGGCAGCGCGGCGAGTCGCTCTCGGCCGGGGAGCGTCAGCTCGTGGCGCTGATCCGCGCGCACCTGGCCGACCCCGACCTGCTGGTGCTCGACGAGGCCACCAGCGCCGTCGACCCCGCCCTGGAGATGCGCATCGGGCGCGCCCTGGAGCGGCTGATGCGCGCCCGCACCTCCGTGACGATCGCGCACCGGCTCTCCACCGCCGAGGCCGCCGACGAGGTGCTGGTCGTCGACCAGGGCCGCGTCGTCCAGCGCGGCCCGCACGCCGAGCTGGCCGCCCAGACCGGCTCGGTCTACGCCGGGCTGCACGCCTCCTGGGTCGCCCAGCAGGGCCGCGCCACGGACCGGGTGCCCTCCGGCGCGGGGGAGCAGGGATGATGGGACGCGTGAGCGACCCGCAGCCCGACCAGACGCCGCTCGACCCGTCCGTGGCCGCCCGGCTCAAGCGCACCGCCGACGGGCTGGTGCCAGCCGTCGTCCAGCAGCACGACACCGGCGAGGTGCTCATGCTCGGCTGGATGGACGACGAGGCCCTGGCCCGCACCCTGTCCACCGGCCGCGCCACCTACTGGTCGCGCTCGCGCCAGGAGTACTGGGTCAAGGGCGAGACCTCCGGCCACCGCCAGTGGGTGCACGAGGTCCGCCTCGACTGCGACGGCGACACGCTCCTGGTCAAGGTCTCCCAGGAGGGCGCGGCCTGCCACACCGGCGACCGCACCTGCTTCGACGCGGACCTCCTGCCCGCCACCGGTGCCCGTGCCTGATCCCGTGCCTGATCCCGTGCCTGATCCCGTGCCTGATCCCGTGCCCGCCCAGTCACCTGGCCGGCCCTCGACCCGGTCCCGCGCCCGTTCCCGGATGGGCGGGGTCGTCGTGCTCGTCCTCGCCTCCGGTGCGCTGGCCGCGGTCGCGGGCGGCAAGCCCGCCGCGTCGGCCACCGGCGACGGCGCCGCCGGCACGGTCGCCGAGCTGACCCTGACCTCGGGCGACGCGCTGGCCATGCCCGCCGTCACCTCCTTCGCCCTCGTCGCGCTGGCCTCCCTCGGCGTCGTCCTCGTCACCCGCGGCCGGGTCCGCCGCGGCGTCGCCGTGCTGGGCCTGCTGGCCGCGCTCGGCAGCGCCGCTGCCGTCGTCCAGGCGTGGTGGGGGGTGCGCTCCACGATCCGCGACACCCTCGCCTCCGTCGGCGCGGACGGCGGCGTGGCCACCAGCGGCTGGTACCTGGTCGCGGCGGCGAGCAGCGTCGTCCTGGTCCTCGCCACGGCGGCCGTGGTGCGCCTGGTGCCGACCTGGCCGGAGATGGGCAGCCGCTACGACGCCCCCACGGGCGCCGCCGCGCGCCCGACGCGCACGCCGCTGGACGAGGGTGCCTCCAGCATGGACCTGTGGAAGGCCCTGGACGAGGGGGAGGACCCGACCAGCGAGGCCGACGCCGCCCCCGGCACCCCCGCGCGCGGGTCCGAGGGCTCCGACCGCCTAGACTGACTCCGCTCCGCCCCGCCCCCGGGCAGGACGGGCACGCAGAACCCCACACACGCGAGGAGCAGCTCCATGTCGGCAAACCACGGCAACACCCCCGCAGCCTGGACCGCGGTCGTGATCGGCCTGGTCGGCGTCGTCGTCGGCTCCGTGGGCCTCCTCTTCAACCCGGTCTCCATGCCGGTGTTCTGGGTCGGTGTCGTGATCACCCTCGCCTCCCTCGTCGTGTACGGCGTCATGGCCAAGATGGGCCTGGCCTCCTGACCGCGACGGTCCCCGTCACGCCCGTCCCGCCCACCGGCGGGGCGGCCCGGTCGCTGCCCGTGCGGCTGGCCGCACCCCTGCTGACCATCGGCACCCTGGGCGCCGCGACCCTCGCGCTGCACGTCCGCGACCCGCACGCCCAGGGGTCCTGGGGCATCTGCCCCTCGGCCGCCCTGGGCTTCTGGTGCCCCGGCTGCGGGGGTCTGCGGGCCGTCAACGACCTCACCCACGGCGACGTCGCGGCCGCGTTCTCCAGCAACGCCCTCGCCGTCTCCCTGATGCCGCTGGCCGTCCTCGGCCTGCTGCTGTGGGTCCGCTCGTCGTGGCAGGGCCGACGCGACCCCGCCACCGTGCTGATCGAGCGTGGCGGACGCCCGCTCGTGGTGGTCGGCGTCGTCGTGATCGTCGCCTTCACGCTCCTGCGCAACCTGCCGGTCGCTCCCGGCCTCTGGCTGGCCCCCTGACGACGCACGCCCCCGAGCCGACAGGCTCGGGGGCGTGCGCGCGGCGGGCCGCTGGGGCTCAGTAGCTGCTGTCGTAGGTGTACTCGAAGCCGCCGGTGGCGGCCCCGACGATCAGCAGCACCGCGTAGAAGGCGATGCCGGCGACGGTCAGCAGGGTGCCGATGATGCCCAGGATCCAGCCGGCCTTGATCAGGCCGGCGTTGGCGTAGGGCGCGCCGGAGGGCGTCGTCTCCTTGCGGGCCTTGTTGCCCATGATCCACGCCGGCAGGGCGGTGAAGAGCCCGCAGCACACGAGGCCGAGGATGCCGAGCACCAGGATCAGGGTGCCGCGGGGGTGGTTCTCGGGCTGCGCGTAACCGGGCTGGCCGCCGTAGGGAGGCTGGCCGTACGGCGGCTGACCGCCGTAGGAGGGCTGGCCACCGTAGGCGGGCGGCTGGTCGCCGGAGGGCGGGTAGGGCGGCGGGGTCTCGCTCATGGACGGCTCCGTCGTGTCGAGGTGGTGGTGGAGGCGTGCGCCCGCGTGCGGGCGCACGTGGTCGTTCGGCACCGTAGCGGTGCCGGGGGGCCGGGGGAACGGACTTCCGGCCCCGGTGGTGCCGGCACCCGCCGACGTCGACCCGGCACCTGGTCCCGGGACCGGAGGTCGACGACGGCGAGCGCGGCGGCGAGGGCGATCAGGCCGACATGAACGAGCCGGCGTTGAAGATCAGGATGAGCACCCACAGGACCACGCCGACGATGCCCAGGATGAAGCCGGCCTGCGCCATGCCGGCGCCCTCCTGGCCGCTGGCGCTGATCTCGCCCTTGGCCTGGTGGCCCAGGACGATCGCGACGATGGCGGCGGGGCCGCAGCACAGCAGGCCGACGATGCCGGTCACGAGGGCCCAGATGGCCTTCTTGCTCTTGCCGGCGGGAGCGGCGTAGCCGCCCGGCTCGCCTCCGTACGGCGGGGGCGGCGGGGGTGCGTCGTAGCTCATGGATACCTCTCCGAGAGGGGTGGGTGGATGGCGCGCGCGGGCCGAGCGCCCGGCGCGTGCCAGGCAGGCTAGTGGACGCACGCCCTCCGTGCGGCCGCTCCTGCACAGGTCGTGGCGCCACCACCCCTGCGTGTCATCCTCCGTCCGCCCGCTCCCGCACCCCCGTCCACCCACGGCCCTGCCGGGGCAGGGGGCACCACCCGCGTGACAGACTCGGGCGAGGCGTGAACCCGCCCGGCACGGTCGTGCCGGGCCCGTGCAGAGAGATCCGAGGTGTACCGCGTGTCCGTGCTCGACGACATCGTCGCCGGCGTCCGGGAGGACCTGGCCGTCCGCGAGGCGGCGACGCCGCTGGCCGACCTGCGGGCCGCGCTGGCCGACGTCGACCCCGCCCGCGACCCGATGCCCCACCTGCGCGCGCCCGGCTCCAGCGTGATCTCCGAGGTCAAGCGGAGGAGCCCCAGCAAGGGGCACCTCGCCGACATCCCCGACCCCACCGTCCTCGCGCGCGCCTACGAGGCCGGCGGGGCGGCCGCGATCAGCGTGCTCACCGAGCAGCGCCGCTTCGGCGGCAGCCTGGCGGACCTGCGCGCCGTGCGGGCGGCGGTCGAGACCCCGATCCTGCGCAAGGACTTCATCGTCACCGAGTACCAGGTGATCGAGGCGCGCGCCGCGGGCGCCGACCTGGTGCTGCTCATCGTGGCCGCCCTCGGCGACGACGACCTGCGCCGCCTGCACGACCTGGCCTCCGAGCTCGGGATGACCGTGCTCGTCGAGGTCCACGACGAGGCCGAGTGCGCCCGGGCCGTGGCCCTGGGCGCCCCCCTCGTGGGCGTCAACGCCCGCAACCTGAAGACCCTGGCGGTCGACGTCGACACGTTCGGCCGCCTCGCGCCGCTGCTGCCCGACGACGTCGTCAAGGTGGCCGAGTCGGGGGTCTTCACCCCCGACGACGTGAAGCGGCACGTCCTCGAGGGCGCCCGCGCGGTGCTCGTGGGGGAGGCACTGGTCAAGGACGGCGAGCCGACCGCCGCCGTCCGCGCGATGACGGGAGTGGGCGCATGAGCATCGACGAGACCACCGCACCGGTGACCGGTCACGGACCCTGGGACGCCGACCTGCACGGCTGGTTCGGCGGCGAGGGCGCCTGGGGCGGCCGCTTCATGCCCGAGGCCCTCGTGGCCGCGCTCGACGAGCTCACCGTCGCGTGGGAGCAGGCCATGGCCGACCCGACCTTCACCGACGAGTTCGGCGCCTCCCTGCGCGAGTACGCCGGCCTGCCCAGCCCGCTCTACCACGCCACCCGCCTCTCCGAGCGGGTCGGCTGCCGCGTCCTGCTCAAGCGCGAGGACCTCGCGCACACGGGCGCGCACAAGATCCGCAACGTCCTCGGGCAGGCGCTGCTGACCAAGCGGATGGGCAAGAAGCGGGTCATCGCCGAGACCGGCGCCGGCCAGCACGGCGTCGCCAGCGCGACCGCCGCCGCCTACTACGGCCTCGACTGCACGGTGTACATGGGCGCCGTCGACACCCGACGTCAGGCGCTCAACGTGGCCCGCATGCGCCTGCTGGGTGCCGAGGTGATCCCGGTCGAGACCGGCAGCGCCACCCTCAAGGACGCCATCAACGAGGCCATGCGCGACTGGGTCGCCAACGTCGACCACACCGCCTACCTGTTCGGCACCGCGGCCGGGCCGCACCCGTTCCCGTCGATGGTGCGTGACTTCGCCCGCGGCATCGGGGACGAGGCCCGCGCGCAGTGCCTGGAGCAGTACGGCGCCCTGCCCGACGCCGTCGCGGCGTGCGTGGGCGGTGGCTCGAACGCCATCGGCCTGTTCGCGGCCTTCCTCGACGACGCCGACGTGGCGATCTACGGCTTCGAGGCCGGCGGCGAGGGCGTCGACACGCCGCGGCACGCGGCTCCCATCCACGCCGGCGAGTCCGGCGTCCTGCACGGGGCCCGCACCTACCTCATGCAGGACGAGGACGGGCAGACGATCGAGTCGCACTCGATCTCCGCCGGCCTGGACTACCCCGGCGTCGGCCCGCAGCACGCGTGGATCTCCGCGAGCGGTCGGGGGCAGTACCTGCCCGTCACCGACGCCGAGGCGATGGACGCCCTGGCCCTGCTGGCCCGCACCGAGGGGATCATCCCCGCCATCGAGTCCGCCCACGCCGTCGCCGGCGCGCTGAAGGTGGCCGAGGAGCTGGCGGCCGAGAAGGGCCCGGAGGCGACGATCCTCGTCAACCTCTCGGGTCGCGGCGACAAGGACATGGGCACCGTCATGGAGTACTTCGGTCTCGGCCAGGACCAGGACCAGAACCAGGGCCAGGAGCAGGGCCAGGAGCAGGAGAGCAAGTGAGCACCACCGCCACGGCCTACGAGCAGGCCCGTGCTGAGGGGCGCGCCGCGCTCGTCGGCTACCTGCCCGCCGGGTTCCCGGACCACGAGGGCTCGATCGAGGCCATGAAGGTGATGGTCGACGCCGGCTGCGACGTGATCGAGATCGGCCTGCCCTACACCGACCCGGTGATGGACGGCCCCACGATCCAGGCCGCCGCCCAGCAGGCGCTCGAGGGCGGCACCCGCACCGCCGACGTCCTGCGCACCGTCGAGGCCGTCGCCGCCACCGGCGTGCCGACCCTCGTCATGACCTACTGGAACCCGGTCGAGCGCTACGGCGTCGAGAAGTTCGCCGCCTCGCTGGGCGACGCCGGGGGAGCGGGGCTCATCACCCCTGACCTCACGCCCGACTTCGCGCCCGAGTGGATCGCCGCGGCCGACGCCCACGACCTCGACAAGGTCTTCCTGGTCTCCCCGTCCTCCACCGACGAGCGCATCACGATGACGACGGCCGCCTGCCGCGGCTTCGTGTACGCCACCGCGGTCATGGGCGTCACCGGCGCCCGCACCACCACCAGCGGCCTCGCCGGCCCGCTCGTGGAGCGCACCAAGACCCTCTCGGCCCAGCCCGGCCTGCCCGTCGGGGTGGGCCTCGGCGTCAGCACCGGGGCACAGGCCGCCGACGTGGCGCGTTTCGCCGACGGCGTGATCGTCGGCTCCGCGTTCGTGCGCACGCTCCTGGACGCCGGCAGCGACCGCGCCGCCGGTCTGTCGGCGCTGCGCACGCTGACCGAGGACCTCGCCCGCGGCGTGCGGGAGGTCTGAGGCGTGCTGCCCCAGCTGGCCGTGCTGGCCATCCCCAGCCCGTCCGAGGGCGTCTGGTACCTCGGCCCCGTGCCGATCCGCGCCTACGCGCTGTGCATCATCGCGGGCATCGTGGCCGCCGTCTGGATCGGCGAGCGCCGCTGGGCCGCCCGCGGTGGACGCGTCGGCGACATCCAGGACCTCGCCCTGTGGGCGGTGCCGTTCGGCCTGGTCGGCGCGCGGCTCTACCACGTGGTCACCGAGTGGGACCGCTACTTCGGCCCCGGTGGCAGCCCGTGGGAGGCCCTCTACGTCTGGCGCGGTGGCCTCGGCATCTGGGGCGGCATCGCCCTGGGCGCGGTGGGCATCGCGATCGGCGCGCGGCTCAAGGGCCTGCGCATCCTGCCGCTGCTCGACGCCATCGCCCCGGGCGTACTGATCGCCCAGGCCATGGGCCGCTGGGGCAACTACTTCAACCAGGAGCTGTACGGGCGCCCGACCACGCTGCCGTGGGGCCTGGAGATCGACCCGGACCGCGACAGCGTGCGCGCCCAGTACCCCGCGGACACGCTCTTCCACCCCACCTTCCTCTACGAGTCGCTGTGGGCGCTGGGGGCGTTCTTCCTGGTGATCTGGCTGGACCGACGCTTCCGCCTCGGTCACGGCCGGGTGCTGGCCGCCTACGTGATGGCCTACACCGCCGGCCGCGCCTGGATCGAGAACCTGCGGATCGACTCCGTGGAGCTCTCCGACGTCGGTGGCCTGCGCTGGAACGTGTGGCTCTCGCTGGCGATGTTCGTGCTCGCGGCCGTCTACTTCGTCGTCTCGGCGCGCCTGCGTCCGGGCCGTGAGACCGACGTCCTCACCGCCCGCGGCCACGCGCTGCGCGACGAGCCGGTGGAGCCTGACGAGCCTGTCGAGCCCGGGGCCGAGGTGAACCCGGAGGAGGCCCCGGACGAGGACCCGGACGAGGCTCCCGCCGAACCCCGCCCCGACGCCTGAGCCGGTCTCAACCGGCGGTCACCGTGTCCGCGGTGCGGGACTCCGCGAAACCCGGTGGTAATCTTCTAGCGCGCGAGGGCCAACGTCGTCCCCGGCAGTCATGACTGGTCACGACCAGTTCCAGCACCACCCGCCAGCAGCCGGTTCGACCCCTCGCTCGTCGACGAGCGTGAGGGGCTGCCCGGTGCCGACGACGACGGGAGAACACCCGGTGCCCTACCAGCACGCATTCCCGCCGAAGCAGGGCCTCTACGACCCGAGTCACGAGCACGACGCGTGCGGCGTGGCCTTCGTGGCGACCCTGACCGGCGAGGCCAGCCACAGCATCGTCGCGCAGGCGCTCACCGCCCTGCGCAACCTCGAGCACCGCGGAGCCGCGGGCGCGGAGCCCAACTCGGGCGACGGCGCCGGCATCCTCATGCAGGTGCCGGACGCGTTCTTCCGGGACGTGGCCCCCGAGGCCGGCTTCGACCTGCCCGCCGCGGGCACGTACGCGGTCGGCACGGCCTTCATCCCCGGGGACGAGGCCGCCGTGGCCGCCACCGCGGCCCGGATCGAGGCGATCGCCGCCGAGGAGGGCCTCAGCGTCCTCGGCTGGCGCGACGTCCCGACGGACCCGTCCATCCTGGGCGCCACCGCCCTCGGCGTCATGCCGACCTTCCGCCAGCTCTTCGTCGCGGGCGCCGAGGCGCTCACCGGCATGCCGCTCGAGCGTCAGGCCTTCTGCCTGCGCAAGCGGGCCGAGCGCGAGACCGACGTGTACTTCCCGTCGCTGTCGAGCCGCACCATCGCCTACAAGGGCATGCTGACGACCGACCAGCTGGACAACTTCTTCCCCGACCTGGTCGACGAGCGCGTCGCCTCCGCCATGGCGGTCGTGCACTCGCGCTTCTCCACCAACACCTTCCCGAGCTGGCCGCTCTCGCACCCGTTCCGCTTCATCGCGCACAACGGCGAGATCAACACGGTCAAGGGCAACCGGAACTGGATGCGCGCCCGCGAGGCCCTCCTGGAGTCCGACGTCATCCCCGGGGACCTGTCGCGCCTGTACCCCATCTGCACCCCCGAGGCCTCGGACTCCGCGTCCTTCGACGAGGTCCTCGAGCTGCTGCACATGGGCGGCCGGTCCCTGCCGCACGCCGTGCTGATGATGATCCCGGAGGCCTGGGAGAACCACGGCGAGATGGACGAGGCGCGCCGCGCCTTCTACCAGTTCCACGCCGCGATGATGGAGCCCTGGGACGGCCCGGCCTCGGTGGTCTTCACCGACGGCCACCAGATCGGCGCGGTCCTGGACCGCAACGGTCTGCGCCCCTCGCGCTACTGGGTCACCGACGACGGTCTCGTCGTCATGGCCTCCGAGGTCGGCGTGCTCGACCTCGACCCCGCCAGCATCGTCCGCAAGGGCCGCCTCCAGCCGGGCCGCATGTTCCTCATCGACACCGAGGAGCACCGGATCATCGAGGACGAGGAGGTCAAGGCCGGCCTCGCCGCCGAGCACCCCTACTCCGAGTGGCTGCACGCCGGGCTCGTCCACCTCGACGACGTCCCCGACCGCGAGCACGTGATCCACACCCACGCCTCGGTCACCCGTCGCCAGCAGGTCTTCGGCTACACCGAGGAGGAGCTCCGCGTCCTCCTCACCCCGATGGCCAACACCGGCGCCGAGCCGATCGGCTCCATGGGCACCGACACGCCGATCGCGGCGCTCTCGGAGAAGCCGCGGCTGATCTTCGACTACTTCAGCCAGCTGTTCGCGCAGGTCACCAACCCGCCGCTGGACGCCATCCGCGAGGAGCTCGTCACCTCGCTCAACGGCTCCATCGGCCCGGAGTCGAACCTGCTCGACCCGACGCCGGCCTCCTGCCGTCAGATCGTGCTGCCCTTCCCGGTCATCTCCAACGACGACCTGGCGAAGATCCGGCACATCAACAACGACGGCGACATGCCGGGCTTCATCACGCACGTCTCCCGCGGCCTCTACGACGTCGAGGGCGGCGGTGCGGCGATGGCCGCCCGCATCGAGGAGATCTTCGGCGAGTGCGACCGCGCCATCGAGCGCGGCGCCCGCGTCATCCTCCTCTCGGACCGCCACTCCACCGCCGAGCAGGCGCCGATCCCGTCGCTGCTGCTCACCGCCGCCGTGCACCACCACCTGGTGCGCCAGAAGACCCGCACCCAGGTGGGCCTGCTGGTCGAGGCCGGCGACGTGCGCGAGGTGCACCACGTGGCGCTGCTGGTCGGCTTCGGCGCGGCCGCGGTGAACCCGTACCTGGCGATGGAGTCCGTCGAGGACCTCGCCCGCGAGGGGTACTACGTCAAGACCGAGCCCGAGGTCGCGGTCAAGAACCTCGTCAAGGCGCTCGGCAAGGGCGTCCTGAAGGTCATGAGCAAGATGGGTGTCTCGACGGTCGCCTCCTACACGGGTGCGCAGATCTTCGAGTGCATCGGCCTCTCCCAGGAGACGGTCGACACCTACTTCACCGGCACCACCTCCAAGCTCGGCGGCATCGGCATCGACGTCATCGCCGAGGAGGTCGCCCGTCGGCACCGCACCGCCTACCCGCGCGGCGGCATCCAGCCCGCCCACCGCGAGCTGGCGACCGGTGGCGAGTACCAGTGGCGCCGCGACGGCGAGCCGCACCTGTTCGACCCGGAGACGGTCTTCCGCCTCCAGCACTCGACGCGCGCCGGCCGCTACGACGTCTTCAAGCAGTACACCTCGCGCGTGGACGAGCAGTCCGAGCGCCTGATGACGCTGCGAGGCCTGTTCTCGTTCAAGTCCGCCGAGGAGCTCGGCCGGACCCCGGTCCCGATCGACGAGGTCGAGCCGGTCGAGTCCATCGTCAAGCGCTTCTCCACCGGCGCCATGTCCTACGGCTCCATCTCGATGGAGGCCCACGAGACCCTGGCGATCGCCATGAACCGGCTCGGCGCCAAGTCGAACACCGGTGAGGGCGGCGAGGACCCCGAGCGCCTCTACGACCCCGAGCGCCGCTCGGCGATCAAGCAGGTCGCCTCGGGCCGCTTCGGCGTCACCTCGGAGTACCTGACCAACGCCGACGACATCCAGATCAAGATGGCGCAGGGCGCGAAGCCCGGCGAGGGCGGGCAGCTGCCCGGCCACAAGGTGTACCCGTGGGTGGCCAAGACCCGGCACTCGACGCCGGGCGTGGGCCTCATCAGCCCGCCGCCGCACCACGACATCTACTCCATCGAGGACCTGGCGCAGCTGATCCACGACCTCAAGAACGCCAACCCCGCGGCCCGCATCCACGTGAAGCTGGTCTCCGAGGTGGGCGTCGGCACGGTCGCCACGGGCGTCTCCAAGGCGCACGCGGACGTCGTCCTGGTCTCCGGGCACGACGGCGGCACGGGCGCGTCCCCGCTGACCTCCCTCAAGCACGCCGGCGGTCCCTGGGAGCTCGGCCTGGCCGAGACCCAGCAGACCCTGCTGCTCAACGGCCTGCGTGACCGGATCGTCGTGCAGACCGACGGCCAGCTCAAGACCGGTCGCGACGTCGTCATCGCCGCCCTGCTGGGCGCCGAGGAGTTCGGCTTCGCCACCGCCCCGCTGGTCGTCTCCGGCTGCATCATGATGCGCGTGTGCCACCTGGACACCTGCCCGGTGGGCGTGGCCACGCAGAACCCGGTCCTGCGCGAGCGCTTCTCGGGCAAGCCCGAGTTCGTCGTGAACTTCTTCGAGTACATCGCCCAGGAGGTGCGCGAGTACCTGGCGCAGCTGGGCTTCCGCTCGATCGAGGAGGCCGTGGGCCAGGTCGCCGCCATCGACACGCAGAAGGCCGTGGACCACTGGAAGGCCGACGGGCTCGACCTGTCGCCCATCCTGCACGCCCCGGACACCTCGGCGTTCCCGGAGCAGGACCTGCGCTGCACCAAGAGCCAGGACCACGGTCTGGAGAAGAGCCTCGACGTCACCGAGCTCGTGCCGCTGGCCCAGCCGGCGCTCGAGAACGGCGAGCCGGTGCGCGCCCAGCTGCCGATCCGCAACGTCAACCGCACGGTGGGCACCATCCTCGGCCACGAGGTCACCAAGCGGTACCGCGGCGAGGGCCTGCCCGACGGCACCATCGACATCACCTTCACCGGGTCCGCCGGCCAGTCGTTCGGCGCCTTCGTCCCGCGGGGCATCACCCTGCGTCTCGAGGGCGACGGCAACGACTACGTGGGCAAGGGCCTGTCCGGTGGCCGGATCGTGATCCGCCCCGACCGGGCGGCCACCTTCCGCTCCCACGAGCACATCATCGCGGGCAACACGCTGGCCTACGGCGCGACCACCGGCCAGATCCTGGTCCGTGGTGGCGTCGGCGAGCGCTGCTGCGTGCGCAACTCGGGTGCCTGGGTCGTCACCGAGGGCGTGGGCGACCACGCCGCCGAGTACATGACCGGCGGACGCCTGGCGGTGCTCGGCAAGACCGGCCGCAACTTCGGCGCCGGCATGTCGGGCGGCATCGCCTGGGTCCTGGACCTCAAGCCCTTCCGGGTCAACACCGAGCTCGTCGAGCTGGGTGCCGTCGAGGGCCAGGCCGCCGTCGAGCTCGAGCAGATGGTGCGTGCCCACTTCGAGGAGACCGGCTCCGAGGTCGCCGAGCAGCTGCTCGCCGACTGGCCGGCCGCCCTCACGCGCTTCACCGAGATCATGCCGCGGGACTACCGCATCGTGCTCGAGGCGAAGGCGAAGGCCGAGGCCGACGGCCTCGACGAGAACCAGACCGCTCACGCGATGATGGAGGCCCTCCATGGCTGACCGCGTGACTTCCACCTTCCCGTGCGCGGTGCGCACGGCCGGCACCACGACGGAGGGCTGAGCACGATGGCTGACCCCAAGGGATTCCTCAAGGAGGGGCGTGCCGTCGCAGGACGCCGCCCCGTCGAGGAGCGCGTCAACGACTGGGACGAGGTCTACCCCGACGGCATCGGTCGCGCGCTGCTGCCGATCATCACGCCGCAGGCGAGCCGCTGCATGGACTGCGGCATCCCGTTCTGCCACCAGGGCTGCCCGCTGGGCAACATCATCCCGGAGTGGAACGACCTGGTGTACCGCGGTGACTGGGCCGACGCGATCGAGCGCCTGCACGCGACCAACAACTTCCCGGAGTTCACCGGTCGCCTCTGCCCCGCGCCCTGCGAGACCGCCTGCGTCCTGGGCATCAACCAGGACCCGGTGACCATCAAGAACGTCGAGGTCTCGATCATCGACAAGGCGTGGGAGTCCGGCTACGTGACCCCGCAGCCGCCGGAGTGGCTCTCGGGCCGCACCGTCGCGGTCGTGGGCTCCGGCCCCGCCGGCCTCGCCGCCGCCCAGCAGCTCACCCGCGCCGGTCACACGGTCGCGGTCTACGAGCGGGCGGACGCCGTCGGTGGCCTCCTGCGCTACGGCATCCCCGAGTTCAAGATGGAGAAGAAGCACCTCGACCGGCGCCTGGAGCAGATGCGTCGCGAGGGCACCGTCTTCCGCACGGGCGTGGACGTCGGCGGCGAGCTGACGGGGGAGAAGCTGGCCGAGCGGTACGACGCCGTCGTCCTGGCCATCGGCTCCACCGTGCCGCGCGACCTCGGGGCCCCGGGCCGCGAGCTGAACGGCATCCACCAGGCGATGGAGTTCCTGCCGCAGGCCAACCGCACCGCGGTCGGCCAGAGCGTCGAGGGGCAGATCACCGCCACCGACAAGCACGTCGTCATCATCGGCGGCGGTGACACCGGCGCCGACTGCCTCGGCACCTCGATCCGTCAGGGCGCCGCGTCGATCACGCAGCTGGAGATCATGCCGCAGCCCGGCGAGGACCGGCCCGCGGGCCAGCCGTGGCCGACCTACCCGATGATCTACCGCGTCTCCTCGGCCCACGAGGAGGGCGGCGAGCGCGTCTACTCGGCCTCCACCAAGGAGTTCGTGGGCGACGGCAACGGCAACGTCAAGGGCCTGCGCATCGTCGAGGTCGTCTTCGAGGGCGGCAAGCTCACCGAGGTCGAGGGCACCGAGCGCGAGATCCCGGCCGACCTGGTGCTCTTCGCCATGGGCTTCACCGGCCCGCAGAAGCAGGGCCTGGTCGAGCAGCTGGGCGTGGACCTGGACGAGCGCGGCAACGTCAAGCGCGGGGCGGACTACCAGTCCTCCAAGCCCGGCGTCTTCGTGGCCGGCGACGCCGGCCGCGGCCAGTCGCTCATCGTCTGGGCGATCGCGGAGGGCCGCGCAGCTGCCTCCCACGTGGACGCCTACCTCACCGGCTCGACGGCGCTGCCCGCGCCGATCAAGCCGACGGACCGTCCGCTGATGGCCTGAGCGCCCCGGCGCTCCTGCAGCACCCGGAGCCGGGTCGACCCTCGTGGTCGGCCCGGCTCCGACCTTTTCCCGTCGTCCGGCCGACCCTCCTCGCACGCCTTCCCCGGGCCACCCGCGTGGTGACTTATCTGACAAGTTGCGCCTGGGAAGGTGAAATGTGGCCGTCCAGGGGGCGGCCGGTGGCTGGAACGATCCAAGGGGCCGGTACTCTGAGCGGGTGCGAAGAGCCAAGATCGTCTGCACCCTGGGTCCCGCTGTCGGCACCCCCCGCCGCATCCGTGAGCTCGTGTACGCCGGGATGGATGTCGCCCGGCTGAACATGAGTCACGGGTCTCACGAGGAGCACGCGGAGCGTTACCACCACGTCCGCGCCGCCTCGGACGACTCCGGGAAGGCGGTCGCCGTGCTGGCGGACCTCCAGGGCCCGAAGATCCGTCTGGAGACCTTCGCGGACGGGCCCGTCCAGCTGCGCCGTGGCATGGAGTGGACCATCACCACCCGCGACGTGCCCGGTGACGCCGAGTCCTGCGGCACCACCTACAAGGGCCTGCCCGGTGACGTGAAGGTCGGCGACCCGATCCTCATCGACGACGGCAAGGTCCGCCTGCGTGCCATCGAGGTCACCGACACCGACGTGCGCTGCGAGGTGCTGGTCGGCGGCAAGGTGAGCGACCACAAGGGCATCAACCTGCCCGGCGTGGCCGTCTCGGTGCCGGCGATGAGCGAGAAGGACATCGAGGACCTGCGCTTCGCGCTGCACCTCGGGGTCGACTTCATCGCCCTCTCGTTCGTGCGTGACGCCAAGGACGCGCAGGACGTGCGCAAGGTGATGGACGAGGAGGGCATCCGCCTCCCGATCATCGCCAAGATCGAGAAGCCGCAGGCCATCGACAACCTCGACGAGGTCATCCGCGCGTTCGACGGCTTCATGGTCGCCCGTGGCGACCTGGCGGTGGAGTGCCCGCTGGAGGACGTGCCGTTCCTGCAGAAGCAGATCGTGGAGAAGGCGCGGCTCAACGCCAAGCCGGTCATCGTGGCCACGCAGATGCTGGAGTCCATGATCTCCTCCCCGTCCCCGACGCGTGCGGAGGCCTCCGACGTGGCCAACGCCGTGCTCGACGGCGCCGACGCGGTGATGCTCTCGGGCGAGACCAGCGTGGGCGACTACCCGATCCACACCGTGGAGACCATGGCGCGGATCGTGGAGACCACCGAGCGTCGCGCGCTCTCCGACGAGCACTTCGGGTTCGCCGACATCAAGTGGGCGCCGCGGACGAAGTCGGGCGTCATCGCCAAGGCCGCGGGCGACGTGGCCGCCGGCGTGGGCGCGTCCTACCTGGTGGCGTTCACGACCACCGGCGACACCGCCCGTCGGATGTCGCGCCTGCGTGGTGCGCCGCCGGTGCTGGCGTTCAGCCCGGAGTCCCGGGTGCGGTCGCGCCTGGCCCTGAGCTGGGGCGTGGAGACCTTCCTGACCGACGAGGCCGAGCACACCGACCAGATGGTGCGCCAGGTCGACGAGGCGCTGCTCAAGATCGGCCGCGTCGAGGAGGGTGACCTCGTCGTCATCGTCGCCGGTGCGCCCCCGGGCATCCCCGGGTCCACCAACGCGCTGCGCGTGCACCGGATCGGCGACGCCATCAACCGCGTCACCCCCGCCTACGAGCCGCAGGCCTGACGCACCGCGTCCGGCACCCGCACGAGGGCCGTCCCACCACCGGTGGGGCGGCCCTCGTGCCGTCGAGGCCTGCTCCTGTCGGCCAGGAGTCCTCATGCGGGCCTGCTGCGGGCCTGGGGAGGTCGTGGTGAGGTCCGGCTGAGGGCCGACGTGCCCCGGGTGGGATTCGAACCCACACTGGCGGTGGTTTGAGCACCGTGTCTCTGCCGTTGGACTACCGGGGCGCGGCCAGGGGAGAGGCTACCGGGGCCACGACACGTGACGTCGCTCGCCCCGGCCGTCGTCCGGGCCGCTCGTGGCCTAACCTTGCGCCGTGAGCAACGCAGCCACGGGCAGCCAGCCCTCCCCCCGGACCGTCGTCATCGCCGAGGACGAGGTCCTCATCCGCATGGACCTCGCCGAGATGCTGGGGGAGGAGGGCTACGAGGTCGTCGGTCAGGCCGGCGACGGCCAGCGCGCCATCGAGCTCGCCACCGAGCTGCGGCCCGACCTGGTGATCGTGGACGTGAAGATGCCCGTGCTCGACGGCATCGCCGCGGCCGAGGAGATCGCCGGCAAGCGGATCGCGCCCGTCATCGTCCTCACCGCCTTCAGCCAGCGCGACCTGGTCGAGCGGGCCCGCGACGCCGGCGCGATGGCCTACCTGGTCAAGCCCTTCTCCCAGACCGACCTCGTGCCCGCCATCGAGATGGCGGTGACGCGGTTCGCCGAGGTCCAGATGCTCGAGAGCGAGGTCGCCGACCTCACCGAGCGCCTGGAGACCCGCAAGGTCGTGGACCGGGCCAAGGGCGCGCTGCAGGCCCAGATGGGTCTCTCCGAGGCCGAGGCCTTCCGGTGGATACAGAAGACCGCCATGGACCTGCGCCTCTCGATGCGTCAGGTCGCCGACGGCGTGCTCACCCACGGCCCCGGCATCGCCGAGAGCTCCTGAACCACGCGCGACAGCACGACAGGGCGGCCCCGTACGGGGCCGCCCTGTCGTGCGTCCGGAGGCCGTCCGGAGGCCGTCCGGGGACGGTCGGGGGTAGGTCCGGGGGCAGGCCGGGCACGGTCCGGGCACCGTCGGGGTGCTGCCGGTCACGGGCGTGCCCGACCGCTGGTCACGGACAGGGACGTCTGGGTCTCAACCCGGGAACGGCGGGGTAAAGCCGCCGTTTCGAGGGCGACCCGCAGCGGTGCGGTGTGGTTGGGTTGGCAAGTTCCGGGCCTATGATCACGGCCCTGGCGAACGCGTACGAGCAGGTGCTCGAGCACGCTCGAAGAAGGAGAACCACCTTGGTGTCCACCACACCGACCTGGGCGCGGCCCCGGGCCAGGGGAGTCACGGGGCTGATGGCCCTGCTCTCCCTGCTGGCCGGCCTGCTGCTCCTCGCGGCCCCCGGGGCGTCCGCGAGCACGACCTCGACCTTCTGCCTCCCGCAGGCAGACGTCTCCGGCTGCATCAGCGGCACCGTCGGCAACCGCACGAACCCCATCGAGGGTGCGGACGTCACGCTGCTCGACTCCAACGAGGCCGAGGTCGACTCGGTCACCACCGGGGCCGACGGCAAGTTCAGCTTCTCGGTCGACACGGCCGGCACGTACTACGTCGCCGTGGACCCGGAGTCGCTGCCGGAGGACCAGGAGATCATCCCGGCCGCCGAGCGGTTCCAGGGGCCCGACGGCAGCCTCCTCGTGGAGGTCACGCTCGGCCAGACCACGGTCCCGGCGCTCGAGGTCCGGTCGGTGGACTACGAGGCCGGCGGCGCCGGCTTCGGCACCCAGATCGTGCAGAGCCTCGCGCAGGGCCTTCGCCTGGGCCTCCTGCTCGCCCTGGCCTCGATCGGCCTCTCGCTCATCTACGGCACCACGGGCCTCTCGAACTTCGCCCACGCCGAGCAGGTGACCCTGGGCGGCATGCTCGGCTACCTGTTCTGCAACGTGCTGGGCCTCAACCTGTGGATCGGCATCGTGGTCGTCACGGCCGTCTGCGCCGGCTCCGGCTACCTGCAGGACCGGGTGCTCTGGCAGCCCCTGCGGCGCCGCGGGCTCGGCCTCACGCAGCTGATGATCGTGACCATCGGCCTCTCGCTGGCCGCGCAGTACACGTTCCAGTTCTTCGTGGGTGCCTCCACCCAGAAGGTGGTCGTGGAGTCCTTCTCGGGCTTCACCCTCGGGCCGATCTCGCTGACCTGGATGTCCGTCATCGCGATGATCATCTCGCTGGTCGTCATCGGCATCGTCGGCTACGTGCTGCTCTTCACGCGCGTCGGCCAGGCCACGCGCGCGGTCTCGGACAACCCGGCCCTCGCGGCCGCGTCCGGCATCGACGTGGACAAGATCATCCGCGGCGTCTGGACGGCGGCCGCCGGCCTCGCCGGCCTGGGTGGCGTCCTCTACGCGCTCGTGGTCTCCAACGGCATCCGCTGGGACACCGGCATGCAGATCCTGCTGCTGCTGTTCGCGGCCGTGACCCTCGGCGGTCTCGGCACCGCGTTCGGCGCCTTCATCGGTGCGATCATCATCGGCCTCGTCGTCGAGCTCGCCGGGCCGCTGGGCGCGCCGGGTGACCTGAAGTACGCGGTCGCGCTCATCATCCTGATCCTCCTGCTCCTCGTGCGGCCCCAGGGTCTGCTCGGGCGCGCTTCGCGGGTCGGCTGAGAAGGAGAACCACCATGGATCAGATCCTCTCCATCCTCTCGGCCTCCGTGGAGGAGGCCATCGCCCCCACGACGGCGGGCCTCGTCATCGCCGTCATCGGCCTGAACATCCACTTCGGCTTCACCGGCCTCATGAACATCGGCCAGGCCGGGTTCATGCTGCTCGGCGCCTACGGCATGGCCATCTCGATCACGCAGGGCCTGGGCATGTTCCTGGCCGTCGTGGTCGGCCTGCTGGTCGCGATCGTCTTCGCCTTCATCCTCGGCGCTCCGACGCTGAAGCTACGAGGCGACTACCTGGCGATCGTCACGATCTCAGCCGCGGAGATCATCAGGTACGTCGGACGACTCGCGGCGCTCGAGCCGTGGACCGGCGGCTCCCAGGGCATCTTCGGCAAGGACTTCCAGCCGGCCTTCATCGAGCTCTCGTTCTTCGGCAAGGGCAGCTTCGAGCTGCTCCCGGTCAACTACGACAGCCTCGGTCTCGGCACCGCCGGCCGCGTCCTGGCCCTCGTCGTGCTGGTGCTCGTCGCCGTCGCGCTCGTGATGCTCGTGCTCTCGATGCGCACCGGCAAGGGTCGCTTCGCCGGCCTGGCCGCCAACCGCACGGTCGCGAAGGTCGTGGTCGTCGCCCTGGCGCTGCTCACCTTCGTCCTGGTCTTCTTCGTCTTCCCGGTCAGCTACGGCCGCACCGGCACCAACGGCTGGTGGGTCCGGGCCGTCGCCTGGTTCTTCGTCGCGGTCAGCCTGCTGATCACCTGGCTCCTGGTGCGCAGCCCCTGGGGCCGCGCCCTCAAGGGCGTGCGCGAGGACGAGGAGGCCATGCGCTCGCTGGGCAAGAACGTCTACGTCATCAAGATGCAGGCGCTCATCATCGGCGGCATGTTCGGCGCGTTCGGCGGCATGGTCTACGTGATCAGCCAGTCCGTGCAGGCCGACGCCATGGGCCGCCAGCTCACGTTCTTCGCCTACACCGCCCTGCTCCTCGGCGGCGCGGCGGCGATCTTCGGGCCGGTGCTCGGCACGACGCTGTTCTTCGCGGCACGCATCCTGATCCGCGGCCTCGCGAACGCCTACATCCCGAACTCGATCATGAGCGGCCAGCAGACCGAGCAGTTCAGCTACATCGTCGTCGGCGTGGGCCTGATGCTGCTGGTGATCTTCAGGCCGCAGGGAATTCTCGGCAACAAGAGGGAGCTCCGGTTCAATGTCTGAGACCACCATCGGCAACCTGGCGGACCCGGCCGCGCGCAAGGCCCTCACCGACGGCCTCGAGCGCACCCCCGGCTCCGCCAAGCCCGACCCGATCCTCAAGGTCGACACGATCGTCCGTCAGTTCGGCGGCGTCACCGCGGTGAACGTGGACCACCTCGAGGTGCAGAAGGGCCTGATCACCGCGCTGATCGGCCCGAACGGTGCCGGCAAGACCACGTTCTTCAACCTGATCACCGGCTTCGACCGGCCGACCTCGGCCGGCAACGGCGCCCACTGGGCGTTCGACGGTGCCACCCTGGACAAGACCTCCGCCTCGTCCGTGGCCAAGTCGGGCATGATCCGCACCTTCCAGCTCACCAAGTCCCTGAACCGCATGACGGTGATGGACAACATGATGCTAGGCGCGCAGGACCAGTCCGGCGAGCGGCTGTGGAACTCCTGGCTGAAGCCGATCTGGTCGAAGCAGGAGAAGGAGATCGAGGAGAAGGCGCTGAACCTCCTCGACCGGTTCAAGCTCCTGGCCAAGAAGGACGACTACGCGGGCTCGCTCTCCGGCGGCCAGCGCAAGCTCCTGGAGATGGCACGGGCCCTGATGACGGACCCGAAGATGATCATGCTCGACGAGCCGATGGCCGGTGTGAACCCGGCGCTGACGCAGTCGCTGCTGGGCCACATCCAGTCGCTGCGCGACGAGGGCATGACCGTGCTCTTCGTCGAGCACGACATGCACGTGGTGCGGCACATCTCCGACTGGGTCGTGGTCATGGCCGAGGGCCAGGTCGTGGCGGAGGGCCCGGCCGACACCGTGATGTCGGACCCCGCCGTGGTCGACGCCTACCTGGGCGCCCACCACGACACCGACCTGGGCGACGACTCCCTCCTGGAGGACGGCGACCCCATGGAGCAGCAGATCGAGGCCGAGGTCGAGGCCGAGGAGAAGGCCGAGGAGGGCAAGGCATGAGCGACGGCAAGCCGCTGATCGAGGTCAGCAACGTCACCGCCGGGTACCTCCCCGGCGTCAACATCCTCAACGGGTGCAGCCTCACCGCGCACCAGGGCGAGATCATCGGGATCATCGGCCCCAACGGTGCGGGCAAGTCCACGCTGCTCAAGGCGATGTTCGGCCTCGTGAAGATCCACGAGGGCACCGTCACCCTGGGCGGCAAGGACATCACCAACATGCGCACCAACAAGCTGGTGGAGATGGGTGTCGGGTTCGTCCCGCAGACCAACAACGTCTTCCCCTCGCTGTCGGTGGAGGAGAACCTGCGCATGGGCCTGTTCCTGCGGCCCAAGAAGCTGCGGGCGCGCCTGGACGCCATGTACGACCTGTTCCCCAACCTGCACGAGCGCAAGGACCGGTCCGCCGGTGCGCTCTCCGGTGGTGAGCGTCAGTCGCTGGCGATGGCCCGTGCACTGATGATGGAGCCGTCCGTGCTGCTGCTCGACGAGCCCTCCGCGGGTCTCTCGCCGGTGCGTCAGGACGAGACCTTCATCCGCACCCGCAAGATCAACAAGACCGGTGTGTCGGTCGTGATGGTCGAGCAGAACGCACGCCGCTGCCTGCAGATCTGCGACCGCGGCTACGTGCTGGACCAGGGCAAGGACGCCTACACCGGCGCCGGCCGCGAGCTCGCCGACGACCCGCGCGTCATCGAGCTCTACCTCGGCACCCTGGCCGCCGACGTGGACGCCGAGCGCGAGGACCTGCAGCACTGAGCGCCTGATCCACCCCGCGCCACCCGCAGGGGCCGCACCGTTCTCGGTGCGGCCCCTGCGGCATTCCGGAAGGCCCCCGGCCCGATCGTCATGCCGCCGGACGTCATGCCGCCGGACGTCATACCGCCGGACGTCATACCTCTGAGGGGGACTGCGTCCGCTCCGCATGACGTCCGGGTGGGGACGGGCCAGGGGAGCGGCGGTGGCGCAGCAACCGTCCTGTCGCGCGAGACGGTGGCTCGCGCACCGCTGGTCGCCGCCGGGACTGCTGGTGGCGACGGGGACGTCATACCTCTGAGGGGGACTGCGTCCGTTCCGCATGACGTCCGGGTGGGGACGGGCCAGGGGAGCGGCGGTGGCGCAGCAACCGTCCTGTCGCGCGAGACGGTGGCTCGCGCACCGCCGGTGGCCGCATGGACGCTGGTGGCGACGGCGACGTCATGCGTCTGAGGGGGACTGCGTCCGTTCCGCATGACGTCCGGAGCATCGTCGGGTCGCGGCCTCCGGACAGCACAGGACCCCCGGACCGAGCGGTCCGGGGGTCCTGCGGTGGAGCGTCAGCTGGTCTCGCCAGCCGTCAGGGGGTCGAGGTCACTCGGCCTTGGCGCCCTGGACGGTGGTGGTGAGGACCGGCGAGTTGTCGGCGTCGAACTGGTAGATGCCGACGTAGGCCGACGACGGGTCGTTCTCGTCGTCGATCGGGCCGATGCCGGACGGGCCGGTGTAGTGGATCTCGTCACCCTCGTCGAGCAGCGCGATGCAGTCGGCGTAGGTCGAGCACTCGGTGCCGTCGGTGGCGCCGGACACGGCGGCGAAGTTCGCCTGGACCGTGGCCGAGTCGGTCGCGCCGCCCTTGTAGGCGGCCAGCGCGGCCAGGATGGTGGCGTCGTAGGACTCGGCACCGTAGGAGTAGTCGGACAGCGTCTCGCCGTTGGCGGAGTCGTACCAACCGCTCAGGCGGTCCTTGAAGTCCTGCGAGGCGTCCGCACCGGGGATGGTGCCCTGGGCGCCCTCGAGCGTGCCGGCCTCGAAGTCGGCCGAGTAGTCGGCCGTGTTGCCGTCGGTGAAGTACGTGGCCGACATGTCCCAGCCCTGGGAGACGAGCTCGGGCACGATGGCCTTGGTCTCGTCGAAGGCGAGGACGACGATCGCGTCCGGGTTGGAGTTGATCGCGGCGGAGACCTCGGAGGAGAACGTGGTCTGGCCGGCCGGGAACTCGTCGCCGTCGCCGGTGCAGCCGTAGGTGCACGCACCGCCGGCGGACTCGACGGTCTGCTGGACGACGTCACGCAGGCCGGTGCCGTAGGTGTCCGAGAACACCACGAACGCGACGTTGGAGAAGCCGTCGGAGGCGATCAGGTTGCCCAGCGCGTTGCCCTGGATGCCGTCCGGCGGGGCGGTGCGGAAGTAGAAGTCCGAGTAGCCGGACAGGTCCACCGCGGTGTTCGCGGGGGAGACCTGGGTGATCTTGGCGTCGGTGAGGGCGTCGACGAAGTTCAGCGAGACGCTGGACGACGCGGCACCCACGACCACGGACGCGCCGCTGCGGATCAGCTGACGGGCCGAGGCGGTGGAGACCGACATGTCGGTGGAGTCACCGGAGTCGAGGATCTGGGTGCAGGCCGGGGAGCCGTTGACGCCGCCGGCGGCGTTGATGTCGCTCACGGCGAGGCCCACGCCCGCGATCTCCGGCGGGCCGAGGAACGCGAGGTTACCGGTCAGCGGCAGGATGCCGCCCGCCTTGAAGGTGTCGTCCACCGAGTCGCCGTTGGCGCACTCGTCGTTGGTGAACGTGTCGCTGGCAGCGGAGCTGGACTCGGTCGCCGAGGCCGAGGTCTCGGTGTCGCTGGCGCTGGTGTCGTCGCTCTCGGAACCGCAGGCGGTCAGGGCGAGGCCCAGTGCCGCGGTGCCGGCCATGACCTTCAGCCAGCTCGAGGTGGTGGTTCGCTTCACGCGGTGAACCTTTCTTGTCCGTGATGTGCGCGGGGAGCCCGGACCAGGGGGTACGTGCTCACAGCGGGATCACCGTAGAACCCTGAACGGTTCCCAAACCTGCGAGAGCCGTGTCGTTGCACAATCGTGACGTCACTGCATCCAGGCGACGACCTGCACGAGCACGGGAGCCACGAGGACGGCCGGCAGCAGGTCGGCGACGGCCACCTCCCGCACGCGCAGCAGCCGGAGCGCGACCCCCACCAGCAGGACGCCGCCGACCGCGGTGACCGCGGCGAGGTGCGCCTCCGGCAGCACGCCGCCGACCCCGACCCCGACCAGGGTGAGGGCGCCCTGGAGGACGACCACGGTCAGCACGCTGGCCGCCACGCCCCAGCCGAAGGAGGCGGCGAACGCGATCGCGGCGAAGCCGTCCAGGGCAGCCTTCAGGTACAGCTGGTCGGCGCCGTTGCCCAGCCCGTCGTTGAGGGAGCCGAGGATGGTCAGGGGTCCGGTGCAGAACACCAGGGACGAGACGACGAACCCCTCCACGAAGCGGCGCCGGGCCTCGCCGGCCTCGCCCCGGGTCAGGCGGGCCTGCACCCAGCCGCCGAGCTGCTCGACGCGCTGCTCCAGCCGCAGGAGCGAGCCGACGATCCCGCCCAGGAGCACCGACCCGAGCACGATCAGCATCGGCGCCGCCGTCCCGACGAGCGCCGCGAGGTCGGGGGAGAGCACCTCCATCGCCGAGGTGCCCGCGATCAGGAGCGTGACCAGGCCGAGACCGTCGGTGACCAGGTCGCGCGTGCGCTCCGGCAGCCGGTGCCCGAGCGCGACGCCGAGACCGGCGCCCACGAGGACGGTCACGGCGTTGACGAGCGTGCCGGTGCCGGGGATCACGGGTGCCTCCTCCGCGTGCCCGACGGGTCCGGTCTCTCCGGTGCCGGGGCGCGCCGGGGGACAGTATTCTGAGGCCGCCCCGGACGTCCGAGGCGACCCCCGGTCCCCGGGACGACGGGCCGGCACCGGCCGAGCAGGAGGCACCCATGACGCGGAGCGAGGTCTCGCTGCGGGACGCCGTGGTCGAGGACGCCCTGTTCCTGGCCGAGGTGTGGGCCGGCGGGCTGGCCCGCGGCGACGTCGCCGACCAGGTGGCTCACCTGGAGGTGCTGGTCAAGACCGTCACGCAGACCCCGGTCGAGCGACTGGTCGTCGCCGAGGTCGCCGGTGAGCCCGCGGGGGCGGTGCTCCTGCGCGTCGCGCCGGTCAGCCCGATCAACCCCGACCTGGTGGTGCAGGCGGTCGCGCTGCAGGTGCTCGTCCGCTTCCGGCGCACCGGCGTGGGTCGCCGCCTCCTGGCCGCGGCCGCCGACTTCGCCGACGCCCACGGGGTCGCGAGCGTGGTGACGGCCGCGGCTGCCACGTCGCGGGAGGGCAACCGCTTCATGGCTCGGCTGGGCCTGGCGCCGGCCGCGGTCGTGCGGGGGGCTCCCGCCCACCAGCTGCGGGCGAAGATCGACGCGCAGGAGCCCGAGCGCCGACGGGGCCGTGCCGAGCTGCGGGCCCAGGCGCTGGTCGCGCGACGGAACCGGCAGCGGCGTGCCGCCGAGCGCCAGTCGGGCACGGGGTCGGGCACGGGGTCGGGCTCGGAGCCGGGCTCGGGCTCGATCGCGGGCCCGGAGGCCTGACCCGGCCTGACCCGGCCTGACCCCGGCCCGGGGCGGTCAGCGACCCACGCGCTCGCGGGGGAGCACCGCGCAGGTGATCCGGGCGGTGCAGGTGCGCCGCCCCGCCTCGTCCGTGAGGGCGACCTCCCAGACGCTGCTCGTGCGCCCGACGTGGGCGGCGGTGGCGGTGCCGGTGACCACCCCGGAGGTGACGGGGCGGTGGTGGGTGGCGTTGATGTCGACGCCCACCGCGACGCCCTCGGGCCACGCGGCCAGGCCCGCGGCGACGGAGCCGACGGTCTCGGCCAGGACGACGGAGGCGCCGCCGTGCAGCAGGCCGAAGGGCTGCGTGTTGCCCTCCACCGGCATGGTGGCCACGACCCGCTCGCGCGAGACCTCGGTGAGCCGGACGCCCATCTTGCGGTTGAGGGCGCCGTCGGCGTCGGGCAGCTCGGCGAGGAAGGCCCGGACGTCGTCGGGCAGGTCGTCGGCGAGGCCGCCGGGCAGGTCGGCGGAGCTGGCGGGGGACCCGGGGGTGCTCATGGGCCCAACCTAGCCGCGGACGCCCGGGCAGCCGGGCCCCCGCGGGTGGCGGAGGTGTCGGTGCTCGTGACTAGAGTCGCTGCGTGCCCGAGACGACCACCGCCACCGACCGCCCGAGGCTCCTGCTGCTCGACGGCCACTCCCTGGCCTACCGCGCGTTCTTCGCCCTCCCCGTGGAGAACTTCTCCACCAGCACGGGCCAGCACACGAACGCCGTCTACGGGTTCACCTCGATGCTCATCAACGTGCTGCGCGACGAGCAGCCCACGCACGTGGGCGTCGCCTTCGACGTCTCCCGCACGACGTTCCGCACGGCCGAGTACAGCGAGTACAAGGCCACGCGGCAGAAGACGCGCCCGGAGTTCTCCTCCCAGCTGCCGCTGATCGAGGAGGTGCTGGAGGCGCTGCACATCCCGTTCCTGAAGAAGGACGGGTACGAGGCCGACGACATCATCGCCACGCTGACCACGCGCGCGCTGGAGGAGACGGACATGGAGGTCCTGATCCTCACCGGCGACCGCGACTCCCTCCAGCTGGTCACCGAGCGCTCCACGGTGCTCTACCCGATGCGCGGCGTCTCGGACCTGGCGCGGATGACGCCCGCGGCCGTCGAGGAGAAGTACAAGGTCCCGCCGCAGCGCTACCCCGAGCTCGCGGCGATCGTGGGGGAGACCTCCGACAACCTGCCCGGCGTGCCCGGGGTCGGCCAGGGCTTCGCGGCCAAGTGGATCAACACCTACGACGGTCTCGACAACGTCATCGCCAACGCCGACAAGATCGCCGGCAAGAAGGGCGAGGCGTTCCGCGAGCACCTCGGCGACGTCATCCGCAACCGCCGGCTCAACGCGCTCGTGCGCGACCTGCCGCTGGAGAAGGGCCCGGACGACCTGGGCCTGCGCGCCTGGGACCGCCAGGCCGTGCACACGCTCTTCGACGGCCTGGAGTTCCGCGTCCTGCGGGACCGACTGTTCGAGACCCTCTCCAGCGAGGAGGAGGTGGACGGCTCCGGCTTCGAGGTCGAGGGACGACGGCTCGGCGAGGGCGAGGTCGCCGGCTGGCTCGAGGAGCACGCGAGCGACGTGGTCGGGCTGGTCGTGGGCGGCTCCTGGAAGGCCGGCACCGGGGAGGTGCACTCCCTCGCGCTCGCCTCGGCCACCGGCGAGGCCGCCTGGCTCGACGCCGCTGCCGTCACCCCCGAGGACGACGCCGCGGTCGCCGCCTGGCTCGCCGACCCGGCACGCCCCAAGGTGCTGCACGACGCGAAGGGGCCGATGCACGCGCTGACGGCCCGCGGCTGGCCGCTGGCCGGCCTGCAGAGCGACACCGCGCTCGCCGCCTACCTGGTGCGCCCCGACCAGCGCTCCTACGACCTGGCCGACCTCGTGCTGCGCTACCTCAAGCGCGAGCTGACCGCCGGCACGGCCGACTCCGGCCAGCTCTCGCTCGACGCGCTGGCCGAGGACGACGCCGACGACGCGGCCGCGACCACCGCGATGCTGCACGCGCGCGCGGTGCTCGACCTGGCCGAGGCCCTGGACGGCGAGGTGGCCTCGCACGGCGGCGAGGAGCTGCTGCGCGACATGGAGCTGCCGCTGGTGCACCTGCTCGGGCGTCTGGAGGAGACGGGCATCAGCGTCGACGTCGAGCACCTCGAGGGGCTGGAGGAGCACTTCGCCACCGAGGTCCGCGCCGCGGCGGACGAGGCCTACGCGGTGATCGGCAAGGAGATCAACCTCGGCTCGCCCAAGCAGCTGCAGGTGGTGCTCTTCGACGAGCTCGACATGCCCAAGACCAAGCGCACCAAGACGGGGTACACCACCGACGCGGACGCCCTGCAGAGCCTCTACGTCAAGACCGAGCACCCGTTCCTGCTGCACCTGCTGCGGCACCGCGACGTGATCCGGCTGCGACAGACGATCGAGGGCCTGCTCAAGACCGTGCAGCCCGACGGGCGCATCCACACCACGTTCAACCAGACGATCGCCGCGACCGGCCGTCTCTCCAGCACCGAGCCGAACCTGCAGAACATCCCGATCCGCACCGAGGAGGGCCGCCGCATCCGCGAGGCCTTCGTCGTGGGCGAGGGCTACGAGTCGCTGATGACCGCCGACTACAGCCAGATCGAGATGCGGATCATGGCGCACCTGTCCGAGGACGCGCTGCTGACCGAGGCCTTCCGCTCCGGCCAGGACTTCCACTCCATCACCGCCGCGCGGGTGTTCGGCGTCGACGCCGCCGACGTGGGGGTTGAGCAGCGCGCCAAGATCAAGGCGATGAACTACGGGCTCGCCTACGGTCTCTCCGCGTTCGGCCTCTCCCAGCAGCTCGGCATCGAGCCGGTCGAGGCGCGTGGCCTCATGGACGAGTACTTCGAGACCTTCGGCGGGGTGCGCGACTACCTGGCCGGGGTCGTGGACGAGGCCCGGCGCACCGGGTTCACCGAGACCATCCGCGGCCGGCGTCGCTACCTGCCGGACCTCACCAGCGACAACCGCCAGCGCCGCGAGATGGCCGAGCGGATGGCGCTGAACGCCCCGATCCAGGGCTCGGCCGCCGACCTGATCAAGATCGCGATGCTCGACGTCCAGGCCGCGCTGGAGTCCGAGGGGCTGACCTCCCGCCTGCTCCTCCAGGTGCACGACGAGCTCGTGCTCGAGGTGGCGCCCGGCGAGGCCGAGGCGCTGGAGCAGCTCGTCCGCGACCGGATGGGCGGCGCCGCCGACCTCACCGTGCCGCTCGACGTCTCCGTGGGCACGGGCCGGTCCTGGCACGACGCGGCGCACTGAGCCGCGGGCCGCGGCGGGTCAGTCGGTCTCGGTCCCCTGGCCCTGGGTCTGGCCATGGGGCTGGCCCTGGGTCTGGCCCTGGGTCGGATCCGCCGGCTCGTCCGCGCCGAGGCGGTGCAGGCTGAGACCCAGCAGCACGAGCAGCAGCAGGGCGTCGACCGCGATCACCACGGCGACGAGCCCCGGCAGGCTGGCGGTCGTGGCGCCCAGCCCGACCAGGGCCAGCACGCCGCCCCACACGAGCAGCTGGGAGCGACGCCCGCGCCGGGCCAGCACGGAGTACACGAGCAGCTGGAGCATCGAGAGCAGCGTCCCGAGCACGGCGAAGAGCCACAGCTCGTCCTGCACGTCGGCGTACTCGGCGCCACCGACGAACACCAGCGCCACCGGGGCCAGCAGCCAGGCCGCCAGCGTGCTGACCGCACCGATCCCGAGCACGGCGGCCAGGCTGCGCAGCAGTGCGCGTCGTCGCTCGTGGGCGGTCGACATCGACGGGAACGCCACGACCACGACGAACTGCGGCAGGAACAGCACGGCCTTCGTGAGGATCAGCCCGGCTGCGTACAGGCCCGCCTGGTGGCGGGGGAGCAGGTTGCGCGCCAGGACGATGTCGACGTTGGAGAGCAGGAAGAACGCCAGGAGCGCCAGGGAGGCCGCCAGCGCCTCTCGGGCCACGGGTCGGCGGCCCGGGCGCACGGGCGCAGCGCCGTCCGCGGAGGGGGCGGTGCCACGGGCCGCGGACCCTGCACGCGGTCGCAGCGCGACCCACCCGACGATCGCGGGGGCCAGCATGGCGAGGGCGACGCCCACCATCGCCGAGGTCTCGCTGGGCACGACCAGCAGGGCGAGCACGCCGAGCACCAGGCGGGGCACGCCGATGCCGAGGTAGAGCATCGAGAGGGCGAGCCAGCGCCGCTCGCCCTGGAGCACGCCGGCCTGGCCACCGGAGATCGTCAGCGGCACGGCGGCTGCGGCCACCAGCAGCGCCGGCCAGATGCTGTCCAGGTGCAGCAGCCGGTGCACCACCGGCGCGAGCACCAGCATGAGCGCGCCCACGGCCCAGGCGGCCCGGTAGGTCACGCCGAGCACGTCCCGCTCGATCAGGTGGACGGCGGCGGGGTCGGTCGAGACCCGTCGCGCGGCCGTGGCCTGGAGCCCGAGCTGGGCGACGGCGACGACCATGAGCAGCGCCATCAGCGAGGCGACGGCGCCGTACTCCGTGGGGCCGAGGAGCCGTGCCGAGACCATCTGGAAGCCGTAGGTGGCGACGTTCATGACGCCCATGGCGACCGCGATGCCGGCGGAGGTGCCCAGGACGCCGCGCAGCCGGCCGCGCGGCGGCGCGTCCTGCGCAGGGGCGGGTGCGGGTGCGCTGGTCACCGGCGCATCGTAGGCACGCGGGTGTCGCGCGAGCGCGCAGGAGGGTGAACCGCCCGGGACGCCACGATGAAGGTCTTGCGGCGGCACGGGGGTAGGACCCGTACGAACTCGTAAGTAACTTGACGTGACGGCGATCACTTTCTGCTCTATCGTCTCGGCTTGCGCCTGGGCCCGGGGAGGGAACCGGCGCCCGCCGGACCGTCGGTCCGGTGGACGTCCACCCACCTGGAGGGAGCGCTCACCCATGCGCACGTCCATCTCCACGAGCCTGGTGCTGGCGCTCAGCGCCGCCCTGCTCGTCGTCCTCGGCTCGGGCGGCCTCGGCCTCGGCCCGAGCGTCCTGGTCGGTGCCGGTCTCGGCGCCGTCGTCTGGCTGGTGCCGGACCGGTCCCCGCTGGCCCGCGTCGGCGGTCTGGTCGCCGGCGTCCTGGTCGCCTGGCTCGGCTACGTGCTGCGTGCGGCCGTCCTGCCCGACACGCCCGGCGGCCACGCCGTCTCGGTCGCCCTCACCGTCGTCCTGGCCGGTGCGGTGGTCGTCGCCTCCCGCGAGCGGCTGCCCCTGTGGGCCCCGCTGCTGGGCGCGGCAGCCCTGGCCGGGGTCTACGAGACCGCCTACTCCGAGGCCCCGCCGGAGGTGCTCGCGACCTCCTTCGTCGCGGTGACCACCCTGGCCTGCACCCTCGCCGTCGGCCTGGTCCTCACCTCCCTCGTGGCTCCGGGTGGCCAGTCGGCCGCGCCGCAGCACCGGCACGCCCGGCACGAGGGCGACCCCGACGGCCAGGTCGCCGAGACCGTGCCGGCCGCCGAGACCGCCCCCGTCGCCCAGACCGCTCCGTCCGCGGAGGTCGCCCGATGAGGGCCGCGCGCGGTCGCGTGCGCCGCGCCGGCGCGCTCGGGGCCGTCGGCGGCGCCGCCACCGCCCTGCTGCTGGTCGCCGCCGTGGCCTCCCCGGCCCTGGCCGAGGGCGACGCGGACGCCGGCGACGTCGGCGTCGTCAACACCGAGACCGTGCAGGTCTACACGGACGCCTCGGGCACCCCGACGTCCACCCGCCTCTACGAGCAGCTCAGCCTCACCGGCACCGGCGACGTCACCGTGAGCAACCCGGTGGAGACCTCGGGCCTGCGCAACCTCGACGGCTTCAGCGGTCTCGACGTCGAGGACGGCGAGCAGGTCAGCGACCTGCACGTCGACGGCCACGCCGCCGTCCGCTCCGTCAGCGACTACGACGGCACCCTTCCCGTGACCCTCGACGTGGTCCACCTGCTCGACGGCGAGCAGGTCGACGCCGCGGACGTGGTGGGGGCGACCGGGCACCTCGAGGTCCGGTACACCGTCACCAACACCTCCTCGCAACCCACCGAGATCAGCTACGACGACGGGGACGGCGGCACCGTCACCGAGACCGTCGACGTGCCGCTCCCGATGGTGGCGAGCCTGACCACCGTGCTGCCCGCCGGCTTCACCTCCGTGAGCAGCGAGGCCGCCAACATGGCCGGCGACGGCAAGGGCGGGATGATCCTCAGCTTCACCCTCACCCTCATCCCCCCGATCGGCTCCGAGTCCGCCACGGTCGGCTGGAGCGCCGACGTCGTGGACGGCGTCGTGCCGGACGCCTCCCTCACCGCGCTGCCGGTGGACCCGCTGGCCAGCCCCACGTTCGCGACGGCGGCGACCTCCTACCAGGGCGGCGCCGACACCGGCGTCGAGCTGGCGGCCGGCGCGGCCGAGATCGACGCCAACCTGCTGCGCGTGCGCGACGGCGCGGCCGAGCTCCTCGCCGGCCTCGTCCAGCTCCGTGACGGCGCCGAGCAGCTCTCCGCCGGCCTCGTCGGCGAGGCCGCTCCCGGCTCCGCCGAGCTCGCGGACGGGGCGGGCCGGCTGCGCTCCGGCCTGGTCGAGCTCGCCGACGGCGCCGGCCGGCTCTCCGTCGGCACCGACGACCTGCTCGTCGGCGCCGACAAGCTGGACGCCGGGGCCCGGGCCCTGGACGACGGCGCCGGCCGGCTCTCGGCCGGCCTCGACCGGGCGGCCGCGGGCGCCGAGGACCTGGACGCCGGCGCCGGTCGCCTGGCCACCGGCGCGGGTGACCTCGCGGCCGGTGCCACCGCCGCCGCCGAGGGCAGCGCCGACCTCACGGCCGGGCTGGCCCAGATCGAGGCGGGCCTGGACACCCTGGGTGGCGCCAGCGGCCTGGGCGCCGCGCAGCAGGGCGTGACCGCCCTCCAGCTCGGCGTCGCCCAGCTCGCCGCCGGCCTCGGCGACGACAGCGACCCGACCACCCTCGTGGGCGGGCTGGCCGCCCTGTCGGCGGGCCTGGACCAGGCCGAGACGGGCGCCGGCCAGATCCACGGCGGCCTGGTGGCGCTGCGCAGCGACACGACCGGCCTGGGCGCCGCCAAGGCGGGCGTCGACCAGGTCAAGGCGGGCCTGGACGCCGCCGTCGCGCCGGGCGGCTCCGTCGACCAGCTGCTCGCGGGCATCGCCCAGGCGCGGGCGACGGCCGGCTGCCTGGGCGACCCGGTCTGCACGGGCACGCTCGACGCCGTGGCGGCTGGCGTGGAGTCCGGGCGGACGTCCCAGCAGCAGGCCTCGGCCGGCCTCGGCCAGGTCTCCGGCGGCCTGGCCACCGCCCTCGGTGCCCTGGACACCCAGCTGGTGCCGGGCGCCTCGCAGCTGGCCACCAGCCTCGGCGGTGCCCGCGCCGGTGCCGACCAGCTGCACACGGGTGCGGCCTCGGCCGCCGCCGGTGTGGACCAGGTCGCCACGGGGCTCGACCAGCTCTCCGCGGGGCTGACGGCAGCCGTGCAGGGCGTCCTCCAGCTCGGCACCGGTGCCGAGGCCGCGCACGCGGGCAGCCAGACCCTCGGCGCGGGCCTCGACCGGCTCGACGCCGGCGCGGGTGCCCTCTCCGACGGCGCGCAGGAGCTCGCCGCGGGCACGGGTTCGCTGGCCGACGGCACCGGGGAGCTGGCGGCCGGCGCGGGCGAGCTGTCGGCCGGTACCGGCGAGCTCTCCGCGGGCACCGGCGAGCTGGCGAGCGGTGCCGGCGACCTCGAGGACGGGGCGGGCCGGCTGTCGGCCGGCGCCACCGAGGCCGCGGACGGCTCGACGCAGCTCGTCGACGGCGCGACGCGGCTCTCCTCGGGGCTCACCGACGCCGCGGACGGCTCCCAGCAGCTGGCCGACGGCCTCGTCGAGGCCGCCGACGGTGCCCCGGCGCTCGTGGACGGCGCGACGCAGCTCTCGGAGGAGGGCACCAGCGTCCTGGTGGCCAAGGGCGAGGAGACGGCCCAGTCCTACGGGGCGATGTACGCGACCCTGGCCGCCCAGTCCGAGCGTGCCTCGACCGGCTCCATGGCCGTCGGCGCGCCCGCGGGTGCGACCGGGCTCACCGCGTACTCCTTCGAGGTGCAGGGCGAGTCCGGGGAGACCGGTGAGAACGCCGGGCGCGGGCTGCTCGCGGGCGGGGTGATCCTCGCCGGTGGCGCGGTCGCGCTGGTCCGGCGGCGCTTCCTGGCCTGAGCGGCGGCCACCGCGGCACCGACCGGTGCCCGTGGCGGCCGACCTGCTCAGAGCAGCAGGTCGGCCGCCACGATCGCCGTGCCCGGCGTGAGCCGGCCCCGGGTCGCCGACCAGCCGCCCCAGACCCGGTCGTGCCGCTCGGGCCACTCCGGCTCCACCAGGCGACGGATCGCCAGCCCCCGGCCCGCCAGCAGCGAGACCCAGTCGCCCAGCGTCCGGTGGTGCTCCACGTAGGAGACCTCGCCGCTGGCCTCGTCCACCTCCACGTAGGGGCGCCGGTCCCAGTAGGACTGGGACGCCACCAGCCCCTCCTCGCCGGGGTCGTCGGCGAACATCCACCGCGTGGGGTGGGTGATGGAGAACGCGAACCGGCCGCCGTGGCGCAGGACCCGCACGACCTCGTCGACGCAGCCGTCGATGTCGGCGACGAACTGGAGCGCCCCGAACGAGGAGAAGACGACGTCGAAGCTCGCGTCGGCGAACGGCAGGTCGGTGGCCGTGCCGCGCACGGACGGCACGGCGACGCCGGTGGCCTCGTCCAGGCGGCGGGAGTGCTGGAGCTGGCGGTGGGAGAGGTCCAGCCCGATGCCCCGGCCGCCCCGGGCCCGCACCCAGCGCGAGCACTGCCCGGCGCCGGAGCCGATCTCGAGGACGTCCTTGCCGGCGACCTCGCCGAGCACCCCGGCCCGCTCCTCGGTGAGCCCCTCGGGCCCCCACACGAAGCCGGCGTCGCCCAGGAACTCGCCGTGGGTGGCCTGGTAGTCGTCGGCGTAGCGGTCCCAGTCGGGCCCGTTGGCGGCGCGTGACTCCGCCTCGTCCACCGCCCGCCGCTCCACGCGCACCGGGGGCATGGGCGGGTGGCTGCGGGAGTCCGGCGCCACCGGCGGGAGGTCGATCGGGGTCACGGTCGGGCGCTCGGCGCTCACCCGAGGCCGCCCGGGACGACGGGACCGGAGCCGGGCCGCCGCCGGCCGAAGGGCAGCATCCCGGCGATCTCGCCGATCGGGCCGACGGCCCGCTCGAGGGCGTCGGCGGAGCCGGAGAGCGCCGGGACGAGGCGGGCCAGCTCGGCCAGGCGGGGCTGGAGCGCCTCCAGGGTGTCCCCGAGCGCGATGAGCTGGTCGAGGGTGCCGCCCTCGGCGAGCATCGTCTCCAGGAAGCCGTCGTCGGCGAGCATCCGGTCGGCCAGGCCGCCGGGCCGCAGCACCTGCTCGAGCAGCCCGTCCTCCCGCGTCAGTCGGTCGACGGCGCCGTCCACGGCCAGCAGCCGCTCCAGGACGCCGCCCTCCTCGGTCAGCCGGTCGAGCGCACCGCCCTCACCTGCGAGCCGGTCGATCGCGCCGCCGTCGGTGAGCAGCCGCTCCACGGGTCCGCCGTCCGCCAGCAGGCGGTCGAGCACGCCGTCGCGGGCGAGCATCCGGCCCAGTGGACGGTCAGGGGCGATGAGCTCGGCCACGGTGGTCGCGAGCCGGATCGGTCCGTCGGGATCGTCGAGCAGGGCCATCAGCCGGTCGGCCTGGCCTCCGGGGCCGACGATCTTCTCCAGCTGGTCGCGGTACCCGCCCGGCCGCCGGACCGGCCCGTCCGGGGAAGCGAGCTCGCCCAGCGCGAGCGTGGTGCGGGTCGCGGCGAGGGTGAGGCGCCACGGCAGGAGCGCGACGCCGGCAGCGGTGCCGGCCGCGCGGCCGAGGAAGGTGGGGGCCATGGGCTCACGGTACGACGCCCCGTCCGGAGCGGGCCGGTTCGACGGGGGAGCGCCCTCGCCCTGGTACCGCCCTGGCGCCTCCCTCCCTGGCACCATGGCGCCGTGAGCGAGCACGAGCAGGCGGCGGTCGAGGTGCCCGGCCTGGGCGCGCTGCGGCCGCTGCCCGGCGGGTACTCCGGGCGCGCGTTCCTGGCCGAGACCGGGGGAGAACGCAGCGTCGTGCGGCTGTTCGCCCCTGACGACCCGCAGGCGCCCCTGGTCGCGGGCGCGGTGCTGCGCCGCGCGGCCGGGCTGGTGGCGGGCGTGCCCGAGGTCCTCGAGGTCCGGGCCGGGGACGCGGCGAGCGACGTGCCGGGGCTCCTGGTGACGTCCTGGCTGCCGGGCGAGCACGGCGCCGACGTGTGGCCCACGCTGGATGACGTCGAGGCAGCCGACCTCGCCCGCCGGCTGGCCCGCCTCCTGGCTCGCCTGGCCTCGGCGCCGCTGCCGTCAGCAGGACGCTTCGTGGACGCCGACCTGCGGGTCGAGCCGTGGCCGGAGCCGTGGGACGACCTGGGCTACGCCGTCCGGGCCCTGGCCCCGGGCCTGCACGACTGGGACAGGGAGGAGCGGACGGGCCTGGACGCCCTCGTGGAGCAGGCCGAGGACGCGCTCGACGAGCCGCTGGCGGTGCCCACCGGCAGCGTGCTGGTGCACGCCGACCTCAACCCCAAGAACCTCCTGCTGGCGCGGACGCCCGAGGGGGTGCGCGTCACCGGAGTCCTGGACTGGGAGTTCGCCCACGCCGGTCAGCCCGAGTCCGACCTGGGCAACCTGCTGCGTCACGAGGCGCGGCCGGCGTTCGTGGAGCCGCTGCTCGACCTCTACGCCGACCTCCGGGGCGAGCCCGTTGGGCTGCTTCGCGACCGGGCCCGGGCGCTGGACCTGCTGCCCCTGGTGGAGCTCGCCGCCCGCGCCCAGCGGCACGCCCCGGCCGAGCGGGCGGACGCCGTCCTGCGGGCCTGCGCGCGGGCCCGCGACCTGCACGCGGCGCCCGCCCCGGTCCACTAGCCCGATCCACCAGCCCGATCCACCAGCCCGATCCACCAGGCTGGACGCAGGCCGACCCGCACGGGACTCGGCGTCCCCGGGCGTGTCGTCCCCGGTTGGACGCGCTCGTCACAGGGTCGTAGTCTTGCCTGTGCGCCTGGAGTCTGCCTGCGTCCCGTACGGAGCGGACCACGGCATTGCCATCCGATGCGTCGTGCCCGGCTGCGCCGGCCCTCCCGAGGGCCTGCTGCCGGTGGTGACGCGGGCGGCGCCCGACCGACGGTGACGTCGGTGCCGGGGTGCCGACGAACCACACGTCCGTGACGGCGAGGGCTCCGCGCGCGCTAGATCTACTTCTGCCCACTTCAAGGACTCACCTACTCCATGACCATCTCCTCCACCCTCCCCGAGCACGACGCGCCGCAGGTTGCGGTCAACGACATCGGCTCGGAGGCGGACTTCCTCGCCGCGATCGACGAGACCATCAAGTACTTCAACGACGGCGACATCGTCGACGGCACCATCGTCAAGGTGGACCGCGACGAGGTCCTGCTCGACATCGGCTACAAGACCGAGGGCGTCATCCCGTCCCGCGAGCTGTCGATCAAGCACGACGTCGACCCGGCCGAGGTCGTCTCCGTCGGTGACCAGGTCGAGGCGCTCGTCCTCCAGAAGGAGGACAAGGAGGGTCGCCTGATCCTGTCCAAGAAGCGCGCCCAGTACGAGCGCGCCTGGGGCACGATCGAGCAGGTCAAGGAGGAGGACGGCGTCGTCGAGGGCACCGTCATCGAGGTCGTCAAGGGCGGCCTCATCCTCGACATCGGCCTCCGCGGCTTCCTGCCTGCCTCCCTCGTGGAGATGCGTCGCGTCCGCGACCTGCAGCCCTACGTGGGTCAGACCCTCGAGGCGAAGATCATCGAGCTGGACAAGAACCGCAACAACGTGGTCCTGTCCCGCCGCGCCTGGCTCGAGCAGACCCAGTCCGAGGTCCGCCACGGCTTCCTCACCCAGCTCCAGAAGGGCCAGATCCGCAAGGGTGTCGTGTCCTCGATCGTCAACTTCGGTGCGTTCGTGGACCTCGGCGGCGTCGACGGTCTCGTCCACGTCTCGGAGCTGTCCTGGAAGCACATCGACCACCCGTCCGAGGTCGTCGCCGTGGGCGACGAGGTCACCGTCGAGGTCCTCGACGTGGACATGGACCGCGAGCGTGTCTCCCTGTCGCTGAAGGCGACGCAGGAGGACCCGTGGCAGCACTTCGCCCGCACCCACCAGATCGGTCAGATCGTGCCGGGCAAGGTCACCAAGCTGGTGCCCTTCGGCTCCTTCGTCCGCGTCGAGGAGGGCATCGAGGGCCTGGTGCACATCTCCGAGCTGGCCGAGCGCCACGTGGAGATCCCCGAGCAGGTCGTCCAGGTCAACGACGGCGTCATGGTCAAGATCATCGACATCGACCTCGAGCGTCGCCGCATCTCGCTGTCGCTGAAGCAGGCCAACGAGACCGCCGTCGCCACCGACGTCGAGGAGTTCGACCCGACGCTGTACGGCATGACCGCCACGTACGACGAGCAGGGCAACTACGTCTACCCCGACGGCTTCGACCCGGAGACCGGCGAGTGGCGCGACGGGTTCGACGAGCAGCGCGCCGCCTGGGAGGCCGAGTACGCCCAGGCCCACGCCCGCTGGGAGCAGCACGTCAAGCAGCAGCAGGAGGCCGCCAAGGCCGAGGTCGAGGCCGGCGAGGCCACCTCGTACTCCTCCTCCAACGAGGCCGAGGAGACCGAGGACTCCGGTTCGCTCGCCTCCGACGAGGCCCTGCAGGCCCTCCGCGAGAAGCTGACCGGCGGCCAGTGAGCCACCGGCGGCGCGCGTCCTGACGGACGCCCCGCACCACGCACGAAGCCCCGCCCGGGTCACCCGGGCGGGGCTTCGTGCTGTCCGGAGGCGATGGTCGCGGGCTCAGTGCCAGGAGGAGCCGCTGCGACTGAAGGTGTCCACCTCGTGGCTGGCCGGCGGGCGGTAGCCGTCGTCGCCGGTGGGGTCGTCGTCGAGCAGGACGCGGAGGCCGACGAGTGCGCCGGTCGTGAGGATCACCAGGAGCCAGAAGATCAGGAGTGCGGTCATGGCAGTAATCCTGCGCTCATCAGTTTCGTGCCACGAGTGGCAGAAGTGCCCCTCGTGATCGATTTCCTGCCAGCGATCTGTCATGCTCGCCGCGTGCTCACCAATGTCGCCGCCCTCGTCTACGACGGCGTGGCCCCCTTCGAGCTCGGCGTCGTGTGCGAGGCCTTCGGGCTCGACCGCGCCGACGACGGCGTGCCCGTGCTCGACTTCGCCGTCTGCGGCGTCACGCCGGGCCCGGTGGAGACGGACATGGGGTTCGCCCTGGACGTCCGTCACGACCTCGGACGCGTCGCGGAGGCCGACCTCGTCTGCGTCCCGGCGCAGCCGCGAGGCGAGGCGCCGCCGGAGATCATCGAGGCGCTGCAGGCGGCCCACGACCGCGGGGCTCGGCTGCTGTCGGTCTGCTCGGGCGCGTTCACGCTCGGAGCGGCCGGTCTCCTCGACGGCCGCGAGTGCACGACCCACTGGCGCTACACCCAGCGCCTGGCCGACACGTTCCCGCTGGCCACCGTGGTGCCCGAGGTGCTCTACGTCGACGCAGGCCAGGTCGTGACCAGCGCCGGCACGGCGGCCGGCATCGACGCCTCGCTGCACGTGTGGCGCCAGGAGCACGGCGCGGCGGTGGCCAACGTGATCGCCCGGCGGATGGTCGTGCCTCCCCAGCGTGACGGCGGGCAGGCCCAGTTCATCGCCCGGGCGGTGCCCGAGTGCGCCGCCGACACCCTGGCCCCCGTGCTGGCATGGATCGACGAGCACCTGGCCGACGACCTCGGGGTCGACGTCCTGGCGCGCAGGGCGCACATGGCGCCGCGGACGTTCGCCCGGCGCTTCCGCGAGGAGACGGGCACGACGCCGCACGCCTGGATCACCGCCCAGCGGGTGCGCCTGGCCGAGGAGCTGCTGGAGCGCTCGGACCGCCCCGTGGACTGGATCGCGCGCGAGGTCGGCTTCGGCAACCCCGCCACGCTGCGGCACCACTTCACCCGCGTGCGCGGGCTGAGTCCCCAGGCCTACCGGCGGCAGTTCGCCTGCTGAGCGCGCTGGAGGTCCGCGCCCAGCCAGCGGGCCAGGTCCTCCAGCTCGGCCTCGACGGCTGCTCGCACGTCGGCCGACCACGGCGCGTCCTCGTGCACGGCGTCGACCCGGAGCACGCCCTCGGCGGGCTCGTGCCGAGCGTCCACCTTGCCCACGAGGTCGGCGCCGGCCAGCACGGGCATGGCCCAGTAGCCCCAGCGCCGCTGCGCGGCCGGCTTGTACATCTCCAGCTGGTAGTCGAAGTCCCACAGCTCAGCCATCCGCTTGCGGTCCATCACCAGCCGGTCCAGGGGCGAGAGGACGGCGGTGCGCGGCTCAAACCCCGCGCGGACCGCCTCCAGGTGCTCCTCGTCGACCTGCCAGGTGCCGCGGACGCCGTCGACCGCCACCGTGAGCCCGACGGCTCCGACGTCGTGCGGCTCGCCGGGCGTGACCGCGGAGCGGGCCCGGGCCAGGCCGAGCGCGCGCAGGCGGCGACGGCCCTGCTCGCGACGGGCCTCCTCGAGCGGGACCGGATCGTCGTCGGGGTAGACCCGCTCGGCCAGGTCCCACAGGCGGTGCTGACCCGCGCGTCCCACCACCGCCACCTCGCCGCGCGCTGCCATCAGGTCCAGCAGTCGCAGCAACGAGCGGTCGTCGTTCCAGCCCGAGGAGCGCCAGGCCCGCACGATCGCGCCGCGGGGGAGCGAGGGGGCCGGTAGCGGCCCGTCACCCCGGAGCGTCTCCAGGACCTCCAGTCGGGCGGCGTCGTTGTCCTCGACCCATCCCTCGACCTCCACCTGCCACTCCTTCAGGCCGCCGTCCCGGCCGGCGGGTACGGGCCAGGCGGCCATCTCGGCGGTGTGCAGCCGGACGTCCTCGGCCGGCCGGGCGAAGCCACCGAGCTCCACCAGTCCGCCCCCGGCCAGCAGGTCGTCCAGCTCCTCGCGGTCGTAGGCGCTGCCGAGCCTCGACCACAGCACCAGGTGTGCGTTGGGGGCGACGTGCGCGGTCGGGTCGAGCTGGAGCACGCCCAGGTGACGCACCACGGTCAGCACGTCGTCGGGACGGGGGGAGTCGAGCAGCTGAGCGCGCACGCAGACGCGCCGGGCCTCCTGCGGGCTGAGTCGGACGGTGGCTGCGGGCACACCAGGAGCGTAGGCGCGGGCGCCGACGGCGCGCCGCCGACCGGTCGTGGAGCCGCCCGACCCAGAATGTCCGGACAAGTGGGGGTCGGCACCTTGCACGCGCCCTCGTATGTCCGTACATTGAGTGTCGTAACCCCAGAGGGGGTTACGAGGAAGGAGGGGGCATGACCGAGCAGACGCTCCGCACCCTGGAACGAGGCGCGGGTCAGCCGCTGTGGATGCAGCTCCAGGGCGATCTCAACCGCCGCCTCGAGCGCGGCGAGTTCGTGGACGCGTTCCCGGGCGAGATGCAGCTCGTCTCCGACTACGCCGTCAGCCGGCACACCGTCCGGGCCGCCCTGCGCGCCCTGCGGGAGACCGGCGTGATCGAGTCGGCCCGTGGTCGGCAGCCCCGCGTGGCCGCTCCGCGGATCACCCAGGAGCAGGGGTCGCTCTACAGCCTGTTCAGCAACGTCGAGTCGACCGGCCACAGCCAGCGCTCCGTCGTCCGCCGCCTCGAGGCCCGTGCCGACGGCGTCGTCGCCAGCCGCCTCGGCCTGGAGGAGTCCTCCCCGCTGGTCTACCTCGAACGGGTCCGGCTCATGGACGACGAGCCGCTCGCGCTCGACCGCGTCTGGCTGCCCGCGGACGTCGCCGCGCCTCTGCTCACCGTCGACCTGTCGGCCACCTCGCTCTACGGGGCCCTCGCGGAACACTGCGACGTGACCCTGGGCGGCGGCACCGAGCAGGTCCGCGCGATCGTCCCGTCCGCGGCCGAGCGGGAGCTCCTCGGCATCGGCACCGACGTCGCCGCGCTGCACCTCGAGCGCCTGGCCTCCAGCCGCGGCCGGCTGGTCGAGTTCCGCCGGACCCTGGTGCGCGGCGACCGCTACGCACTCGTCACCGACCTCGGCAGCCCCGACCTGCGCGTCACCACCGGCGCCTGAGCCCGGGTCTCCGTCGCCCCTTCCCGACCCACCGTCACCGCACGCCCCGCACCACCCAGGAGGAAGCCCATGACCAGCATCCCGGTCCCCACCGTCGACGTGCACGAGGCCCTGCGCCTGCACGGCGAGGGGGCACTCCTGCTCGACGTCCGTGAGCCCGACGAGTGGGCCGAGGTCCACGTCGACGGCGCGACCCACCTGCCGCTCGGGCACCTGGACCCCGCTGACGTCCCCTCCGACCGCCTCGTCGTGGCCGTGTGCCGCTCGGGCAACCGCTCCGGCAAGGCCGCGGCCGTCCTCGCCGAGGCCGGCCACCACGTCGTCAACATGGGCGGCGGCATGATCGCCTGGACCCGGGCGGGCCTGCCCGCGGTCGCCGGGGCCTGACCATGGACGTCCTCGTGCTCGTCGTCCTGGGCCTGGCCATCGGCCTGGTCCTGGGCGGCCTCGGTGGCGGAGGCGGTGTGCTCACCGTCCCCGCGCTGGTCCTGGTGGTCGGGCAGTCCGCCGTCCAGGCCACCGCCAGCAGCCTCGTCGTCGTCGGCGTCGCAGCGCTGGCCGGGGCCGTCGGGCACGCCCGCGCGGGTCGGGTCCGCTGGGGCACCGCCCTGCTGCTCGGTGCGGCGGGCATCCCCACCGCCTGGCTGGGCGCCTACCTCAGCCACTCCATGCCCGAGACGTTCCTGCTCCTCGCCTTCTCCGTCCTCATGGTCGTCGCGGCCGGCGCGATGGTCCGCGGCTGCCCCTCCTGCATCGAGATCGACCCCGAGGACGCACCCCGCCCGAGCCTGCCGCGGTTCCGCCGTGGCGCCCGCGCGACCCGGATCGCCGAGGACGTGATCGACACCCCCGTGCCGCTGCGCGTCGGCGAGGGCGCGGAGGCAGCCGAGGCCGGCCAGGTCGCCACGGTGACCCGCCCGGCCGTCGAGGCCACGCCCTCCCGTGGACTGCTCGCCGCCCTGCTCGTCGGCCTCGGGGTCGGCCTGCTGACCGGCTTCCTCGGCGTCGGTGGCGGCTTCGTCGTCGTCCCCGCCCTGGTCATCGTCATGCGCCTGCCCATGAGCGTGGCCGTCGGCACCTCGCTCGTGGTCGTCGCCCTGAACTCCGGCACCTCGCTCCTGGCCCGCCTCGGCGGCCTGGACGTCGACTGGGGCGTCGTCGGCCCGTTCGCCGCCACCGCCGTGGTCGGCGTGCTCCTGGGCCGCCGGGTCGCCGACCGCCTCCCCGCCGCCCGGCTGCGCCACGGCTTCGCCGGGCTCCTCGTCCTGGTCGCCGGCGCGACCGCCGTCTCCACCTTCGTCTGAGTCATCCCCACACCACACCCGCCACCCGCCGCGCGTCGACGGGCGTCCCCGGAAGGGAACAGCACATGTACTTCGCCCAGCACTACCTCGACTGCCTCTCCCAGGCCTCCTACCTCGTCGGTGACGAGACCAGCGGCCAGGCCGTCGTCGTCGACCCGCGCCGCGACGTCTCCGAGTACGTCGAGGACGCCAAGGCCCACGGCCTCACCATCGTCGGCGTCATCAACACCCACTTCCACGCCGACTTCCTCGCCGGCCACCTCGAGATGGCCGAAGCCACCGGTGCCTGGATCGGGTACGGCGACAAGGCCGAGACCGACTACGAGATCCGCGCCTTCGCCGACGGCGAGCGCGTCGCGCTCGGCGGCCCCGAGGGCGTGACGCTGGAGATCATGCACACCCCCGGCCACACGCCGGAGTCGATCAGCGTCCTGGTCTACGAGAAGGGCACGGACGCCACCCCGTACGGCGCGCTGACCGGTGACGCCCTGTTCATCGGCGACGTCGGCCGCCCCGACCTGCTCGCCTCCTTCGGCGTCACCGCCCGCGAGCTGGGCGGCATGCTCTACGACTCCGTCCAGCACAGGCTGATGGGCCTGGCCGACGAGGTGCGCGTCTTCCCGGCACACGGCGCCGGCTCGGCCTGCGGCAAGAACCTCTCCACCGAGACGCAGTCGACGATCGGCGAGCAGCGCCGCTTCAACTACGCCTGCCAGCCCATGGACGAGCAGACGTTCGTCGACATCGTGACCGCCGGCCAGCCCTCCGCCCCCGAGTACTTCGGCTACGACGCCACGCTCAACCGCAAGAACCGGGCCACCTACGACGAGACCGCCGCCTCCGAGCTCACCTTCGCGCAGGTCACCGAGGCGACCGCCGCGGGCGCCGTGCTGCTCGACACCCGCGAGCAGGCCGAGTTCGCCGCCGGCCACCTGCGGGGCTCCGTCTCGGTGCCCCTGGACGGTCGCTTCGCGGAGACCGCCGGCATGCTCCTGAAGCCGCACGACGAGATCGTCGTCGTCGCGCCGGAGGGCCACGAGTCCGAGGCCGTCACCCGCCTGGCCCGCATCGGGTTCGACGGTGTCGTCGGCTACCTCACCGACGTCGAGGACGTCCTCACCGAGGCCGAGGACGTCTGCGTCGGCCACGCGAGCCGCCTCACGCCCGCCCAGCTGGACGAGGCGCTGGCCGACCCGGGCCGCGAGGTCGTCCTGGTCGACGTCCGCAACGCCGGCGAGACCGAGGCCGGCGGCGTCGAGGGCGCGGTCAACATCCCGCTGGCCGAGCTGCGCCGCCGGGTCGACGAGGTCCCGCGCGACAAGGCCGTCGTCGTCTACTGCGCCGGTGGCTGGCGCTCCTCGGTGGCCGCCTCCTACCTGCGCAGCGAGGGCTTCGCGGACGTCTCCGACATCCTCGGCGGCTTCAACGCGATCGACACGATGGCCCAGGCCTGAGGACCCGAGCGCGCCCCGCCCCGTCCGGTGCTGTGACCACCGTGACGGGGCCGGGGCGACGACGGATGTAGGCCAGTCGTGGCACCCTGGGGGAGGCGGCACCGTGCCTCGCGCGCCCGGTCCCGCCGCAACCTCCCCCCGAGCACGATGACGGAACCGATGACGCCCGAGAACCACCTGCCCGACCAGGCCCGCCGCACCGCCTCGCCGACCTTCCCGCCGGCGCACGACCGGCTGCTGCCGCACGACACCGTCGGCAGGGGAGTCCCCGACCTCGTCCCGCCCGCCTGGGAGCGTGAGCACCTCATGACGCTCGCCCGCACCGTGCCCGCCGGGCGCGTGCGTCGCTCCCGGCTCCCGCGTTTCCTGTGGGTCGTCCCGGCGCTCGCGGTGGCCGCCGCCGTGGGGCTCGTGGCCGTCGCCCTCTCCACGCAGGGCTGACCAGGGCCGGCCAGGGCCGTCAGGACCCCGCCCACTCCTCGGCCAGCAGCGCGTAGGCGCAGCCGTCGACCCAGCCCCGGGTGCGGTGCAGCGAGTCCGCGCGCCCGACGCCCTCGCGGCGCATCCCGACCCGTTCCATCAGCCGCCACGAGGCGGTGTTGTCGGCGAAGCAGGACGCCGTGACCCGGCGGGCGCCCAGGTCGGCGAAGGCGACGCCCAGCGCGGCCCGGACGGCCTCGGTGGCCAGCCCCTGGCCCTGCGCCGCCGGGTCGAGCGCCCAGCCGAGCTCCACCTCGCAGCCCCGCGCCTGCTGCCGCACCTCGGCCTGGCCCCACCCGTCGCGCACGGCGAGCATGAGGTCGCCCACGACGCGCTCGTCCGCGCGCCGCACCACCAGCACCTGCGCCAGCCGCTCGGGCCGCGCGAAGCGCTCGGCGTAGTCGCTGGCCTCGTCCGCGGCCCAGCCGATCCACTCCGTGACCTCCGGCAGGCGACGGAAGGCCCAGGTCGCGGCGGTGTCCGCGGTCGTGGCCGGGCGCAGCAGCAGTCGGTCGGTGAGCAGCGGCCACGATCGACACGTGCCGAGGCCGGGGGCACCTGCGGTCATGGCCGCATCCTCCCCGCGCCGTCTCGCGCCTTCAACACGATTCCGGGCCGGGGCCGGTGACGGCCTAGGCTGGGGGATCGTGAAGACGTTCGAGCAGCTCTGGGACGAGCTGACCGAGAAGGCCCAGACCCGCCCCGCGGGTTCCGGCACCGTGGCCGAGCTCGACGCCGGCGTCCACTTCATCGGCAAGAAGCTGGTGGAGGAGGCGGCGGAGTCGTGGATGGCGGCCGAGCACGAGGGCAAGGAGCGTGCCGCCGAGGAGATCAGCCAGCTGCTCTACCACGCGCAGTGCATGATGCTGGCCGCCGGCATCGACCTCGACGACGTCTACGCGCACCTCTGAGCGCGGCACCCGAGAACAGAAGGCCCGACATGTCCCTCCTCCGCGTCGCCGTCCCCAACAAGGGGGCGCTCTCCCAGGCGGCCTCCGAGATCCTCCGCGAGGGCGGCTACCGCCAGCGCGAGGACTCCAAGCAGCTGACGCTCGTGGACGCCGAGAACGGCGTCGAGTTCTTCTACCTGCGTCCCCGCGACATCGCCCTCTACGTCGGCGAGGGCACCCTGGACGTCGGCATCACCGGCCGCGACCTGCTGGCCGACTCCGGCGCCAAGACCGAGGAGGTGCGCGGCCTCGGCTTCGGAGCCAGCACCTTCCGCTTCGCCGGGCCCGCGGGCCGCTACTCGGACCTCTCCGAGCTCGCCGGCCTGCGGATCGCGACCTCCTACACCGGCGTGGTGGAGGCCTTCCTCCAGCAGCGCGGCATCGAGGCGACCGTGACCCGCCTGGACGGTGCCGTCGAGACCTCGATCCAGCTGGGCGTCGCCGACGTCATCGCCGACGTCGTGGAGACCGGCTCGACGCTGCGTCGCGCCGGCCTGGAGACCTTCGGGGACGTCATCCTCGAGTCCGAGGCCGTGCTCATCACCCGCACCGGCGACGTGCCGGCCGGCTTCGCCGTCTTCGAGCGGCGCATCGAGGGCGTCCTGCGGGCCCGCAGCTACGTGATGATGGACTACGACATCCCCACCGAGAAGCTGACCGACGCCGTCCGGCTCACGCCCGGCTTCGAGTCGCCCACGGTGGCGCCGCTGCACCGCGACGGCTGGTCGGCCGTCCGCGTCATGGTCCCCCGTGACGGCTCCCAGCGCCTCATGGACGAGCTCTACGAGGTGGGCGCCCGCGGCATCCTCCTCACCGGCATCCATGCCTGCCGCCTCTGACGTCCCGGACGCCGGCAGCGCCGGCGTCCCGGGCGAGGAGCCGATCGACCACGACCGGCTCGGGCCGACGCTCCCGCACACCTGGCGGCCGCTGGGCGTGCGGATCATGGCCGTGGCGCTGAGCATCGCGTTCGGCGTCGTCTTCGTGGTCGCCTGGTTCACGCTCTCGCCCGAGGCCCAGGCGGCGTTCCACTGGCGCCACGCACTCACCCTGTTCCTGATGGCGGTGGCGGGCCTCGTCCTGCTCCACGCGCTGATCCGGTGCCGGGTGACCGCGACCCGCGAGTGCGTCGTGGTCGTCAACGGCTACCGCCGCCACGAGCTGGCCTGGGAGCAGGTCGTCAACGTCTCGATGGCCCCCGGCGCCCCGTGGGTCACCCTCGACCTCTCCGACGGCCGCACGCTGGGTGCGATGGGCATCCAGGGCGTCGACGGGGCGCGGGCCGCCCGGGCGACGCGCGACCTGCGCGCGATCGCGACCGAGCTCACCCGCTGAGCCCCCGCTGACTGCAGGGCCGACCCAGCGCTGACCCCGGGCTGCCCGTGCGGGGAGCGGGGGAGCGCCGTCAGTCGACCGCGCGGATGCCCCAGCAGCCCGAGTGCTCGTCGCCGGCCTCGCCGGCGGGCTCCAGCACGACCAGGTCGGTGCCGGAGTTGAGGGCGTCCGGCGGCGCCGACATCGGCTCGATCGCGAGCGAGCGGCGGGCGGTGGCCGGCACGTCGTCGGCGGTGTAGAGCAGCAGGCAGGGGTACTTCGCGTCCACCCACAGGCTCACGCCGCGGCCGCTGGCCGGGTCGAGCAGCGTCGCGGTGGCCACGTCCCGCTCGTCGCGGGCCAGGTCGGTGAAGGTGTCGTTGAGGACGGTCCCCCGCAGGGGCCGCGAGACCCGGAAGTCGTACTCCGTGCCGTCCACCGGCTCCGAGCCCTCCGGCAGGAGCCGCTCGGCGTCCACCAGGTAGCGGGTGCTCCCCGGGAAGGTCAGCTCCAAGCCGTCGACCGGGCCGTCCCCGACGCACAGGTACGGGTGGGCGCCGACCGCGTAGGGCGCGCGGGCGCCGGACATGTTGGTCGCCGTCTGGGTCACGGTGAGGCCGTCGGCCGAGAGGTCGTAGACCACGTGCAGGTCCAGCGTCCACGGGTAGCCGGTCTGCGCCATCAGCCGGTACTGCAGCGAGACCGAGTGCGGCGTGTGCTCCTCCACGCTCCAGGCCACCCACCGCGCCAGGCCGTGCGAGGCGTTCGTGCGCTTCGGCTCGGTCAGCGGCAGCTGGTGGTCGCTGCCCTCGAACGAGTAGCGGCCGTCGCGGGTGCGGTTGGGCCACGGGACGAGCTGCTGGCCGCGTCCGCCGCCGGACATCTCGTCCTCGCCGAACCCGTCGACCAGCGGGCGGCCCTGGTGCTCGAGGAGGCGCAGGGCGCCACCGGACTCGGTGATGACGGCGCGGTAGCCGCCGGCCGCGATCTCGAACTGGTCACCGCTCGGGGGAAGCATGCGGCACAGCGTAGGACCGGGCACCGGCCCGCACGGGTGGAACCCAGCCCTCGGACACGTGTCGTGCTGACCTGTCCGGTTCGGCGCCCCGGGCTCAGCGGACGACGGGGGCGGCCGACCCGGTGCCGTCCACGAGCACGTCGGCGCGCGCGGTCGTGTCCTCGGCAGCCAGGTGCGCCTCCTCCGCGGCGGCCCACGCGTCCCACCAGGGGGCGAAGGCGTCGCCGTCCCGGGCGAGGCCGCGCTCGCGGCGCACCGGTACGGGGGCCTCCAGCCAGACCAGCAGCGTGCGCAGGCCGTCGAGGAGGCGGGTCCCGCTGCCCACGCCCTCCACCACCACCAGGTCGACGGGTGGCACGACCACCTCGCCCTGCCAGGTGCCGGCGTGCCAGTCCCACCGCGGGCAGGTGCCGGTGCGCCCCTCGGCCACCGGGGCGAGCAGGCCGGCCAACCGCGGCGCGGAGCCGGGCAGCCCCTCCCAGCCCTCGTACAGGTCGTCCATGTGCACCAGCGCCGTGCGCAGGCCCCGGTCACCGGCCACGGCGACCACGCGGTCGGCCAGGACGGTCTTGCCGGCGCCGGAGCGGCCGTCGAGGGCGAGCACCCGCGGCGTGGGGGCCTGGGCCGGACGCGCGAGCGCCACGTCGAGCAGCAGGCCGGCGACCTCGTCCCCGCTCAGTCGATGCCCCGCTTGCGCAGCAGCGCCTCGATCTCGTCCATCTCGGCGTCACCCGAGCCGCCCGAGCCGCCCGCACCCGAGGGGCTCGGCGAGGACCCCGCGGCCCCCGCTCCCACGGCCCCCGCGGGGGTGTCCCCGCCCCGGCGCGCGGCACGACCTCGCGGCGCCGACGTCGCGCCGGCCCGGGAGAGCTGCCGGGCCCGCAGCGCCGAGGAGGCCACCAGCAGCACCACGGCCAGCCCGGCGAGCACGATGCCCGCCCACACCGTCGGCACCAGGACGAGGGTGAGGACCCAGTCCGCGACGGCGTCGACGATCCGCGTGAACATCTTCAGCGTGCGCGTCAGGTACGCCGCCGGCACGAGCAGGGTGAGCCCGGCCAGGCGCAGGCCGGCCGCCGCCCCCCTCCGGCGGAACGCGACCCAGGTCGCGATCGCGCCCAGGACGGTGAGGGCGGTGCACAGGGCCAGCCAGGCGACGTCGTCCACCCCTCCAGCCTGCCACAGCCGCCCGGGATGTCCGCGCGCTCCGGCCCGTGCGTCACGATGGGGGAGTGTCCCGCCCGTACGAGCCCACCACCGGCCCCGACGGCAAGCGCCGCTGGTCCTTCGACGTGACCGGCGACGGCCGCTCGCTGGAGGCGCCCGCCTTCCCCGACGACGACGGCACGGCGGACGCCGGGCTGGCCGCCGCGCTCGCGGCACGCACCGCGGCCCGCGGTGACCGGGCGGCGGCGGGCCAGGCCTACCTGGCCTGCCTGGACGCCCTGACCCGGGCGCGCCTGCTCGTCCCCGTGGTCGCGGTGCTCGGCGAGGTCGGGCTCGCCGAGAACGGCCTGGCGGTGGAGAAGGACAGCGACATGGCCGCCGTCCTGCTCACGGGGGCCGACGGCCGCACGGCCCTGCTCTCGTTCTCCGCCACCGCCACGATGGCCGCGTGGGACCCGGAGGCCCGGCCCGTGGCCGTGCCGGCCCGCACCGCGGCGGAGGCGGCGATCGCGGAGGGCGCCTCGGCGCTCGTGCTCGACCTGGCCGGGCCGCACCGTCTCGTGGTCGAGGGCGACGACCTCTCCGCCCTGGCCTCGGGGTGGACGCTGGCACGGGTCGGCGAGGGGCAGGGGGCTACCGTGGGGTGGGTCCGGCCGACCTGAGGCGCCTCGATTCGCGCCCGGGGGAACATCCGCGTACATTCTCCTGTTGACCGATCAGTCCCACCTGCCCTGGAGCACCGCGAGGCGCCGAGGGGGAGCGAGGACCGATCCCACAAGCGGGGACCAAGCACGATCGTCTCCCACCCGCACCGGCCGCCACAGGTCGTCGGGTCCGGTCGCCGGAGCAGCACCTCGTCCGCAGGGCGTGGTGGGGCACCCGGCAGAGGCACTCCTCAGCACTGAGGGGGTGCGTCGTGACTGGCTTCCGCTTGCACTGCAGCGGAAGCCTTCGTCGTTTTCGGGCCCGGAGCCACCGGGCCGCGGGAACGCCGCGGACAGTCCGGCCATCCATCCCAGGAGGACACATCAGCACCGAGCTTCGAATCAACGACCGGATCCGCGTCGCGGAGGTCCGTCTCGTTGGCCCCAACGGCGAGACCGTCGGCATCGTGCCGACGGCTGACGCGCTGCGCCTGGCGCAGGAGGCCGACCTGGACCTCGTCGAGGTCGCCCCCATGGCGCGTCCGCCGGTGTGCAAGCTCATGGACTACGGGAAGTTCAAGTACGAGAACGCCCAGAAGGCCCGTGAGGCGCGTCGGAACCAGACCAACGTCATCATCAAGGAGATGAAGCTCCGGCCCAAGATCGACGCCCACGACTACGAGACCAAGAAGGGTCACGTCGTGCGCTTCCTCAAGGCCGGCGACAAGGTCAAGATCACGATCATGTTCCGTGGTCGTGAGCAGCACCGGCCCGAGCTGGGCTTCCGGCTGCTCCAGCGCCTCGCGGAGGACGTGGACGACCTGGGCTTCGTGGAGTCCTCGCCGAAGCAGGACGGCCGCAACATGGTCATGGTCCTCGGTCCGCACAAGAAGAAGGCCGAGGCCAAGGCCGAGGTCAAGGCGGCCAAGACCGCCCGGGCCGCCGAGCGTGCCGCCGACGAGGCGGAGGAGAAGGCCGAGCGCACCGCCGCGAACGCCACCCGCACGCCCAACGAGGCCAAGAAGCGCGGCCCGTCCGAGAACCTCGACCCCGACGTCGACCTCTGACAAACCCCTGACGCCCTCCCGGCGCCGTGACCACCCCCGGTCGTGACGTCGGCACGAGTGAGAAGAGAGAGCACGATGCCCAAGAACAAGACCCACTCCGGGACCAAGAAGCGGTTCAAGGTCACCGGCAGCGGCAAGGTCCGCCGCCTCCAGGCCCACCGCAAGTCGGGCGCTGCGTTCGCCTCGTCCCCGACCACCGGCAGCCGCAAGAAGCACCGCCGCAACGCCGGCGAGGTCGACGTCGACAAGGCCGACGTCAAGCGCGTCAAGAAGCTGCTCGGCATCTGAGCCTCACTGACCCCCTGACAACCAGCACCAAGGAGTAAGACATGGCACGCGTCAAGCGGGCAGTGAACGCCCAGAAGAAGCGCCGGGTCACCCTCGAGCGCGCCAGCGGCTACCGCGGGCAGCGCTCGCGCCTCTACCGGAAGGCGAAGGAGCAGGTCACCCACTCCCTCGTCTACAGCTACAACGACCGCCGCAAGAACAAGGGCAACTTCCGTCGTCTGTGGATCCAGCGCATCAACGCCGCGGCTCGCGCCGAGGGCATGACCTACAACCGGTTCATCCAGGGCCTCGGCCTGGCCGGTGTCGAGGTCGACCGCAAGATCCTCGCCGAGCTGGCCGTCAACGACCAGGCCGCCTTCAAGGCCCTCGTCGAGACCGCCAAGGCCGCCCTCCCCGAGGACGTCAACGCGCCCAAGGCCTCGGCCTGAGCGACGTGCCTCTCCCGGCACCCCTGAGCGCGGCCAACCGCCGCGTGAAGGACGCACGCCGGCTCAGCCGCCGCTCGGAGCGATCCGAGCGGCGGCTGTTCCTCGCTGACGGCCCGAAGGCCGTCGAGGGAGCCCTCCAGGTCGAGGGCTGCCTGGTCGAGGTGTTCGCGGCCCCCGAGGCCCACCTCGCCCACCCCGGCCTCCTCGCCGCCTGCGAGTCCGTCGGCGTCCCCTGGACGCCGGTCGAGCAGCGTGGGATCGAGGCCCTCTCCGACGCCGTGTCGCCCGCCGGCGTCATCGGCGTCTGCCGCCTCCTCGACGTGCCCGCGCAGGAGGTGCTGCGACCCGGTCGCGACCTCGTCGCCATCTGCGCCGACGTCCGCGACCCCGGCAACGCCGGCACCGTCGTGCGGTGCGCGGACGCCGCCGGGGTGGACGGCGTCGTGCTGGCCGGCTCGTCGGTCGACCTGCACAACCCGAAGACCGTCCGGGCCTCCGTCGGCTCCGTCTTCCACCTGCCCGTCGCCCTCGAGCCCGACCCGCTGGCCGCGGTCCGCGCCGCGCAGGCCGCCGGCCTCACGGTGCTGGCCGCCGACGGCGCCGGCGAGGTCGACCTGTTCGAGGCGGACGAGATCCTCGCCCGGCCCACCGCCTGGCTGTTCGGCAACGAGGCCTGGGGCCTGCCCGAGGAGCTGGCGGCCGCGGCAGACCACCGGGTGGCCATCCCGATCCACGGGCGCGCCGAGTCGCTCAACCTGGCCACCGCCGCGGCGCTCTGCCTCTACGCCAGCGCCCGCGCGCAGCGCGCCTGAGCGCTCCGCCGCCCCTAGGGTGTCCGGATGGACGCGAGCGCGCTGGACCTCCTGCCCGACGGCGTCGTCCTGGCGGGCGAGGACGGGCGCGTGCGCGCCGTGTCCGCCGTGGCGGCGCGGCTGCTGCGCGTGGACGCGGACGACGCCGTCGGACAGCCCCTGGGCGAGGTCCTGCGGCTCATCGACCAGCGCGGCAGCGACTGGACCGCGGTCAACACGCCCTACGTCGGCCTCGGCACCCGCACCGGCGTCCCCGAGCAGTCCTGGCTGCTGCCGGACGGCGGGGAGGTGCTCGTGACCGCCGCGCTGCACCGGCCCCGTGTCGGCGCACCCGTCGAGGCCGTGGCGGTGTCGCTGCGCTCGGCGCGCGGCCGCGAGCGGCTCGACCGCGACCGCTCCGACCTGGTCGCGACCGTGGCCCACGAGCTGCGCTCCCCGCTGACGGGCGTGAAGGGCTTCGTCACCGCCCTGCTGAACCGCTGGGACAAGCTCCAGGACGAGCAGAAGAAGCTGATGCTGACCACGGTCGCCAGCGACGCGGACCGGCTCAGCCGGCTCATCGCTGAGCTCCTCGACGTCGCCCGCATCGACACCGGCCGCCTCCAGCTCTCCCCGCGGCCCACCGACGCCGCGGCCATCGCCGAGCGGGTCGTGGCGTCCGTGGCGGCGGGCACGGCGCGCCCCCTCGTCCTGGACCTCGGTGAGGACGAGGGTGCCGGCCTGCCGCGGCTGCACGCCGACCCCGACAAGCTGACCCAGGTGCTGACGAACCTCGTGGAGAACGGCGTCCGGCACGGCGAGGGCGAGGTCCGCGTCCGGCTACGCGCTGACGGGACGCACGGCGACGAGGGCGCCCCCGAGGGGGTGCGCTTCGAGGTCAGCGACGCCGGCGAGGGCATCGCCGCCGAGATGCGGGCCCGTGTGTTCACCAAGTTCTGGACCTCCGGCACCCGCGGCGGCTCCGGGCTGGGGCTCTACATCGTGCACGGCCTGGTGCGGGCCCACGGCGGGACGGTCACGCTCGGCACCTCGGACGCCGGCGGCGCGCTGGTCTCGCTCACCTGGCCCGCCGAGCAGCAACCCTGACCGACAGCGGGGCCGGTCGTGGACCCGGTCGTGGGCCCGGTCGTGGGCGCCGACGACGTCCAGCCCCGACAACCGGTTCGCCCCTGCGCGCGGGACCTTCCTAGACTGACCCCCGCTCAACCATCCCGCGTCGAAAGGCAGCCATGTCGGGCCCGAACACCGATTACGACCCCGTCGAGGTCACCCCGCTGCAGGCGGAGCAGGTCGAGGCGGCGCGTGACGCCGCCCTGGCCGCGATCGCCGCAGCCGCCGACCTCGAGGAGCTCAAGGCGGTGCGGCTCGAGCACGCGGGGGACCGCTCCCCGCTCGCGCTCGCCAACCGCGAGATCGGTGCCCTGCCCCCGCAGGCCCGCAAGGAGGCCGGTCAGCGCGTCGGCCAGGCCCGTGGTGCGGTGAACAAGGCGCTCGCCGCCCGCACCGAGGTGCTCGAGGCCGAGCACGAGGAGCGGATGCTGGTCGAGGAGACGGTCGACGTCACGCTGCCCACCGACAAGGTGCCCGCCGGTGGCCGTCACCCGCTCACCACCGGCGCCGAGCTGATCGCCGACATCTTCCTCGCCATGGGCTGGGAGATCGCCGAGGGCCCGCTCGTCGAGGCCGAGTGGCTGAACTTCGACGCGCTCAACCTGGGCCCGGACCACCCGGCCCGCACCATGCAGGACACGTTCTGGACCGAGCCCGCGGAGAACCACGTCGTGCTCCGCACCCAGACCAGCCCCGTGCAGGCGCGCACGATGCTCACCCGGAAGCCGCCGATCTACATCGCGTGCCCGGGCCGCGTGTTCCGCACCGACGAGTACGACGCCACGCACAGCCCGATGTTCCACCAGGTCGAGGGCCTCGTCGTGGACGAGGGCATCTCGATGGCACACCTCAAGGGCACGCTCGACCACTTCGCCGCGTCCATGTTCGGCGAGGGCATCGACACCCGCTTCCGTCCGTCCTACTTCCCCTTCACCGAGCCCAGCGCCGAGGTCGACCTGCGCTGCTTCGTGTGCCGCGGCGTCGACAGCGACTCCTGCCGCACCTGCAAGGGCGAGGGCTGGATCGAGTGGGGCGGCTGCGGCGTGGTGAACCCCCGCGTCCTGACCGCCTGCGGCGTCGACCCGGAGACCTACACCGGCTTCGCGTTCGGCATGGGCATCGACCGCTCGCTCATGTTCCGCCACGGCATCACCGACCTGCGCTCCTTCTTCGAGGGCGACGTCCGCTTCACCCCTGCGTTCGGAACGGAGCTCTGAGCACCAGATGAAGGCCCCCGTCAGCTGGATCCGCGAGTACGTGGACCTGCCCGCCGAGGTCACCACCGAGGCCCTCACCGACAAGCTCACGCTGCTCGGTCTCAAGCTCGAGGCGATCGAGAGCCCCGGCGCGGCCATCACCGGCCCGCTCGTCGTCGGCCGCGTCCTCACCCAGGACAAGGAGCCGCAGAAGAACGGCAAGACGATCAACTGGTGCACCGTCGACGTCGGTGACGCCAACGGCACCGGCGAGCCCCAGGGCATCGTCTGCGGCGCGCACAACTTCGGCCCCGGCGACCTGGTCTGCGTCGTGCTCCCCGGCGGCGTGCTGCCCGGCGGCTTCGCCATCTCCGCGCGCAAGACCTACGGCCACGTCTCGGCGGGCATGATCTGCTCGGCCGCCGAGCTGGGCCTGGCCGAGGACGCCTTCGGCGGCGCCGGCGGCATCATCGTGCTGCCCGCCGACACCGAGGCCGCCCCCGGCACCGACGTTCGCCCGCTCCTCGGCCTCGACGAGGAGATCATCGAGTTCGAGGTCAACCCCGACCGCGCCTACGGGCTCTCGCTGCGCGGCATCGCCCGCGACGCCGCCCTCGGCTTCGGCGCCGTCTACCGCGACCCCTGCGACCGCGTGCTGCCGGCCGCGGACGACGCCGGCCACCCCGTCGTCGTCGAGGACGAGGCGGGCTGCCCGCTCTTCGTCGCGCGCACCGTCTCGGGCTTCGACGCGAGCGCCACGACCCCGGAGTGGATGGCCTCGCGCCTCGTCGCCGCCGGCATGCGCCCGATCAGCCTGGCCGTCGACGTCACCAACTACGTGATGCTCGAGACCGGCCGCCCGATCCACGGCTACGACGCCGACAAGGTCGCCGGCGCCCTCCACGTGCGTCGCGCCGCGCCGGGGGAGAAGCTCACCACCCTCGACGGCACCCCGCGCGAGCTCTCGACCGAGGACCTCGTCATCACCGACGACTCCGGCCCCATCGGCCTGGCCGGCGTCATGGGCGGCGAGGCCACCGAGATGTCGGGCTCCACCACCCGCGTGCTCGTCGAGTCCGCGCACTGGGAGCCGGTCTCGATGTTCCGCACCGGCAAGCGGCACAAGATCTCCTCCGAGGCCGGCAAGCGCAACGAGCGCGGTGCCGACCCGGCGTCCTGCGAGGCCGCCGCCGACCGGGTCGTCGAGCTGCTCGTCGCGCTCGGCGGGGCCACCGCCGAGCCCGGCGTCACCGTCGTGGGCACGGTGGCCACGCCGGCCACCATCACCATCGACGCCGACCTGCCCCAGCGCGTGGCCGGCCTGCCGATCGACACCGCCACGGCCGTCGCGGCGCTCGAGGGCGTCGGTTGCGCGGTGACGGTGGAGACCGAGCTCGCCACCACCGGCGCGCCCGTCAACCGGCTCTCCGTGGTCCCGCCGACCTGGCGCCCCGACGTGACCGACCCCTTCGACCTCGTCGAGGAGGTGCTGCGCGTCGTCGGCTACGACCACGTCCCCTCGGTGCTGCCGCGCGAGGCCGCCGGCCGTGGCCTCACCCGCAGCCAGAAGCTGCGGCGTCGTGCCGGGCGCACCCTGGCCGGTGCCGGTCTCTCCGAGGTCGTCTGCTTCCCGTTCGTGGGTGCGGCGTCCTTCGACAAGCTCGGCCTCGAGACCGACGACCCGCGACGCAGCACCGTGCGCCTGGCCAACCCGCTCTCCAGCGAGGAGCCGGAGCTCACCACCACGCTGCTGCCGAACCTGCTGACCACGGCCGCCCGCAACGTCGCCCGCGGCGCGGCCGGTGCGGCGATCTTCGAGACCGCCACCGTGGCGTTCCCGAGCACCGGTGGCCCCGCGCCCATCTACCCGACCGACACGCGGCCGAGCACTGAGCAGCTCGAGACGCTGTTCGCGGCGCTGCCGGCGCAGCCGCTGCACCTGGGCGTCGTGCTGGCCGGCGAGCGCGAGCGCACGGGCTGGTGGGGCGAGGGACGCGACGCCGACTGGGCCGACGCCATCGCCGTGGCCCGTCGCCTCGCGACCGAGCTCGGCGTGGAGCTCGAGGTCGTCGCTGCCGTGCACCAGCCGTGGCACCCGGGCCGCTGCGCGTCCCTGCGCGTCGGCGGACGCACGATCGGTCACGCGGGCGAGCTGCACCCGCGGGTCGTCAAGGCCTTCGACCTGCCCGCGCGGGCCGCGGCCCTCGAGCTCGACCTCGACGCCCTCATGGCTGCCGCGCCCGAGCGCGCCGTGCCGCCGACGCTGTCGACCTACCCTGTCGCCAAGGAGGACGTCGCGCTCGTCGTCGGCGAGGACGTCCCGGCCGCCCAGGTCGAGGCGGCGCTCGTCGAGGGTGCCGGCGACCTGCTGGAGTCCGTGCGCCTCTTCGACGTCTACCGCAGCGAGCAGCTGGGCGCGGACAAGAAGTCGCTGGCCTTCGCCCTGCGCTTCCGGGCCGCCGACCGCACGCTGACCGACGAGGACGTCAAGGGCGCCCGCGACGCGGCGGTGGCCCTGGCCGGTGCGCGCACCGGCGCCGAGCAGCGAGCCTGAGCGGAGTCGCCACGAAGACCGGCCCGACCGACGGCCCGGACCCCGCCACCGCGGCGGGCTCCGGGCCGTCGCCGCGCCTGCGCCTGCTGACCGAGGCGTCCTGGGACGGGTTGGCCCTGCCCGCCGGTCGCGTGCCCGTGCTGCTGGCGGCGCTCGTGGACGCCCACCCGCACGCCGTGCCGGAGGCCGACCTGCTCGCCTCGGTGTGGCCGGGGGAGGAGCCCGGCCGACGGGCGCTCCAGGTCCTCGTCTCCCGGGTGCGCGGCGCCACCAGCACCGACGCGGTGGTGCACGGCGCCGGCGGGTACCGCTGCGGCCTGCCGCCCGACCAGGTGGACGCCCTCGCCCTGGAGCGGCACCTGCGGGGGGCCGAGGCGGCGTGGGCTGCCGGGGACGCGGGCACCGCACTGGCCGCGGCACGGTCCGTCCTGGCCCTCGGAGACCTCGCCGGCGACGACGCGCCCGGTCCTCTCGGCGGGCTCCGCAGCAGCGCCGCCCGGCGGTGCGAGCGCGCCGCCGACGTCCTGGGGCCCGCGCTGCTGGCGCGAGGAGAGGCGGACGAGGCGCTCCCGCTGCTGCGCGCCCGGGCCGAGACCGGTGGGGCCGCCACACCGGAGCCGGTGCTCGTCGCCTACGTGCGGGCCACCGCCCAGGTCGAGGGGACGGCGGCGGCGCTGGCGCTCGTCGAGGACCTGCGTGCCCGCCTTGCCGACGAACTCGGCACCGACCTCGGCCCGGGGCTGGCCCAGGCGCACGCCACGCTGCTGGCCGCCGACCGGCCGGTGCGGACCGGGCTGCGGCACGCGGCCACGAGCCTGGTCGGCCGCGCGGACGACCTCGCGCAGGTCCGGGCGCTCCTGGAGGCGCACCGCGTCGTGACCGTCCTCGGGCCCGGCGGGCTGGGCAAGACCCGGCTGGCCCAGGAGGTCGCCGCGGTGCACCCCGCGCCGGTGGTGCGCTTCGTGGAGCTCGTCGGCCTGCCCGCCGGCCAGGACGTGCTGCCCGCGCTGGCCGCCGAGCTCGGCGTGCGCGAGTCGGCGTGGGAGCGTCGGGTGCTCACGCCGCGGCAGCGGGCCGACGTCCGCGCCCTCCTGGCCCAGCACCTCGACGGCCCCGAGACGCTCCTGGTGCTGGACAACTGCGAGCACGTCGTCGACTCCGTGGCCGAGGTGGCCGCCCAGCTCGTCGCGCTCTGCCCGCGGCTACGGGTGCTCACCACCTCGCGCTCGCCGCTGCGCGTCGCGGCCGAGCGGGTGCACGAGCTCGGGGTCCTCTCGGGCGACGACGCGGCCGCGCTGTTCGTCGAGCGGGCGCTGGCCGTGCGTCCCGGCGCCCGGCTCGAGGCGGCGGACGTGCGGGCAGTGGTGAGCCGCCTGGACGGGCTGCCCCTGGCCATCGAGCTGGCCGCGGCCAAGGTCCGCGTCCTGGCCCTGCCGGACCTGGCCCGCCGCCTGGAGGACAGGCTCGCGACCCTGCGCGGCGACGACCGCGGCGCCCCCGACCGGCACCGCACGCTGCTGGCGGTGCTCGACTGGTCCTGGGCGCTGCTGGACGAGCCCGCCCGCCGCGCCTGGCGACGGCTCGCCGTCCTGCCGGACGGCTTCGCGCTCCCGGCGGCCGAGGCGCTCGTCGGTGCCGACGCCCTGGAGCGGGTCGACGACCTGCTCGCCCAGTCGCTGCTGGTGCCCACCGAGACCACCGCCGGGCTGCGCTACCGGATGCTCGAGACGGTCCGCGAGCTCGGTCTGCTCCGCGCCCGGGAGGCCGACGACCTCGAGGACGCGCGGGAGGCCATGACCGGCTGGGCGGTGGCACTGGCGGACGAGGTGCGTCCCGGGCTGTTCGCCGCCGGCGAGCTCGACGCGGTCGACGCGCTGGCCACCGACGAGTCGACGCTGGCCGAGGCACTGCGCCGCAGCCTGGCCTCCGGGGCGACCGAGCGGGTGCTGCGCCTGCTCGCCGCGCTGGGCGGGTTGTGGACGGTGCGCGGGGAGCACACCCGGGTGATCGCCCTCGTCGACGACGTCGAACGGCTGGCCGCCGACTGGGGTGATCAGCTCGGTGCCGGGGCCGTGCACGCCACCGACGACCTCCTCGACGCGGCCCTGCTCGCGGCCACCGTGATGGTGCGCAACGGCCTGGTCGCCGCCGGCCGCGGCCTCGTGGGCTGCCAGGGGCTGCTGCACGTGGCGGCCGCGCGCGTCGAGGACGGCCCGGGACCGGTCAGGAGCTCCTGGGCGCTGGCCAACGCCCGCGTCCTGGACTCCCTCGACATCACCGACCTGCACGGCTCGCTGGACCGGGCCGCGACCCTGCTCGACCACCCGGACGCCCGCACCGCCTCGCTGGCGCTGGAGTGGTCCGGCCACGGGCGCGAGAACTACGGCGACCCCACGGGTGCCCTCGTGCTCGTGCGCCGCGCGCTGGCCCTGTGGGTCCCGGAGCACGGGCCCTGGTCACGGGCCCAGCTCCTGACCCAGCTCGTCCAGCTGCTCGCGCAGACCGGCGACACCGCCGGCGCGGCTACCGCCGCCACCGAGGCACTGCCCGTGCTGGAGCGGCTGGGCGCCGCCGACGACGTCGTGCAGCTGCGCGCGGCCGTGGCCTCGGCCGCGCTGGTGGAGGGTGACCTGGTCGGCGCCCGCCGGATCGCGGACGGGCTGGCGGCGTCGGCCGACGTGGGGATCGGCGCGCGGATGTCGGTGCGGCCGCTGCTCGCCGAGCTCGACCTGGCCGAGGGCCGGGTGACCGAGGGACTCGCACGCTTCCGCGCGGCCCTGGACGACGTCCGCGCGATCTCGTTCCCCGTGGCCGGCGTCGACCCGGGGCGTGAGCCGTGGACGCTGTCGCTGCTGAGCGCGACCACGGCGGCCCACGCCCGCTTCGCGGCCGACCCCGAGGACGTGCGCGCCGGGGAGCGGCTGGCGGGGGAGCTGCGGCTCGCCGTCGTCGCCGAGATCGACGAGGCGCTGGCGACCCACGGCGCGCTCACCGCACGCACCGACATGCCCGTCCTGGCCACCTGCCTCGTCGGCCTGGCCGCCTGGGGCGCGCACCAGGGGCCGGACGAGACGCTGGGCCAGGCCGCGGTGCTCATGGGCGTGGCCCGCAGCAGCGCGCACCGCCGTCCGACCCCCTCCCTGGCCTGGGAGCCCGTGGTGGCCGTCCTCGCCGCCCGCGGCGCCCCGGCCCTCGCCGACCCACCGGCCGACGCCCGAAGGCTCCTGGAGCAGGCCGGGGCGGCATTGTCCGGCTGAGGGTGGTCGAGCAGCGAGACCCCCGCCCGCTCACCCTGGCGCTCAGACCCTGCGCGAGTAGGACCGCACGGCCAGCGGCGCGAACACGGCGACGACGACGGCACAGCCCAGCAGCGCGATGCCCACCTCGCCGGTCACCTCGCCGGTGTTGAGCAGGTCGCGCACCGCCGAGATGACGTGGCTGACGGGGTTGACCTGGACGAACGCGGCCAGCCACCCCGGCAGGGTGTCGACGGGCACGAACGCGTTGGACAGGAACGTCAGCGGGAACATGATCATCATCGAGATGCCCTGCACGGCCTGGGCCGAGCGGGCCACCGTGCCGAGCCAGGTGAAGATCCACGACAGCGACCACCCGGCCACCACGACGAGCAGCCAGCCGCCGGCGATGCCGAGCACGCCGCCGCCCGGCCGGTAGCCCATGAGCACGCCGGTGAGGATCGTGAGCGTCGCGGCGATCGCGTAGCGCAGCAGGTCGGCCACGGCCGGCCCGGCCAGCGGGGCGATGCGGGCGATGGGCAGCGACCGGAACCGGTCGAAGACGCCCTTGTCCATGTCCTCGCGCAGCTGCGTGCCGGTCGCCATGCACGCCGTCAGCGCGGTCTGGCCGAGGATGCCGGGGATCAGCAGCGGCAGGTAGGAGGAGACGTCGCCGGAGATCGCGCCGCCGAAGATGTAGGCGAACATGGCGGTGAACAGCAGCGGCTGCACCACCACGTCGAACATCGTCTCGGGGTTGCGCCGCATCCGCAGCAGGGCGCGGCCGGCCAGCGACAGCGTCTGCTCCCAGGTCTCGCGCAGCGTCGGCGCGGGAGCGGTGGTGGCGGGGTCCACCCAGGAGCGTGCGGGGGCCTGCGCGGGGTCGGTCAGGGTGGTCATCAGGCCACCTCCTCGGTGCTCGTGTCGGTCTCGGTGCGGGTGGTCTCGGTGCGGGTGGTCTCGTCGCCGGTGAGCGCGAGGAAGACCTCGTCCAGCGACGGCTTGGCCAGGGCGGCCGATGCCAGGGAGAGGCCCTGGTCGCGCAGGAGCAGCAGGACGTCGGCGGCGCCGTCCGGCTCGGTCAGGGGCACCGAGAGGGCGCCCGACTCGGGGCTCGCGGACGCCGCCAGCCCGGCGCGCTCGCGCAGCAGCCCGACGGCCTCGCTGGTCCGGGCGGCGTCGGCCAGCCGGACCTGCAGGGTCGAGCTGCCCACCGACGACTTCAGCTGCTCCGGGGTGCCCTCGGCGACCTTGCGACCGTGGTCGATCACGGCGACCCGGTCGGCCAGCTGGTCCGCCTCGTCCAGGTACTGCGTGGTGAGCAGGATCGTGCAGCCCTCGGCCACCAGCCCGCGGACGGTGTCCCACATCTGCCCGCGCGTGCGCGGGTCGAGGCCGGTCGTGGGCTCGTCCAGGAAGATCAGCGGTGGGTGGCTGATGAGGCTGGTGGCCAGGTCGAGGCGGCGCCGCATGCCGCCGGAGAACTGCGAGATCGGCCGGCCCGCCGCGTCGGTGAGGCCGAACTGCTCCAGCAGCTCACCGGCGCGGGCGCGGGCCTGCGCGCGGGGGAGCCCGAGCAGGCGGCCGAAGAGGCGGAGGTTCTCGGTGGCGGTGAGGTTCTCGTCGACCGAGGCGTACTGGCCGGTGACGCCGAGCAGCCGGCGCACGCGGTGCGGGTCGCGGGCCACGTCGACGCCCAGCACCGAGGCGCGGCCGCCGTCGATCGGCAGCAGGGTGGCGAGCATGGAGAGCATGGTGGTCTTGCCGGCGCCGTTGGGACCGAGGACGCCGAGGACCTCGCCCCGGCGCACCTGCAGGTCGACCCCGTCGACGGCGCGCTGGGCCCCGAACGTCTTCACCAGGCCGCGGGCGTCCACGGCCAGGTCGGTGGGTGGTGTGGATGTCATGGCGCCAGGTTGGGCGACGCCGCTCTCACCGCGCTCTCACGCGGCTCTCACCTGCCCAGCGGGCTCAGGTCAGCGGTGCGTCCACCGCGGCACGGAACGCCGCGTAGGCCTCCTGGGACCCGGTGACGGTGACGCCGGCCTCCTCGGTGCGCCGCCACAACCAGGCGTCGAGGACGGCGGCGGTGCCGGCGACCTCGCAGGCACCACCGGCGGCGTCGTCGGGTCGCAGCACGAGGTGCGGCCCGTCGACGTCCCACCCGTCCGGCGAGGTGCCCACGAGGTGGCCGGTGACCACCCGCAGCGTGTGCCCGGTGTCGGTGAGGCGGAGCGCCGTGGCGTGTCCGTCGGGCGTGAACGTCGCCCAGGAGGGCGGCTCCCCGCCGTACATCACGTCCATGAGCTCGGCCACGCCGTCGGCGGCGAGGTCCGGGGGCAGGGGCGTCACCGTGCCCGCGGCCTGCTCGGCGTCGAGCCGGTGGATCAGCGCCTCGTGGGCCTGTCGCCGGACGGTGAACCCCACCGTCTGCTCCTCCGCCCACGACCAGGCCGCCTCGCCGGGGTCCGCGGCGGCCAGGGCGCTGCTGAGCGCGGACGAGCACGCGTCGAACAGGGAGACCAGGTCGGCGTGGGCCTCCGGCCGGGCCGGCCGGTCGGCGTCGTCCGGGGGGCCGGCAGGCCGCCGGACGATCACCTGCGACCAGAACCACTGCACCTCGGTGAGGTGCCAGAGCAGGTCGTCGGCGTCCCAGTCCGGGCAGGACGGCACCCGGGCCGCGGGGTCGCAGGCGGCGAGCACGTCCCGGAACCTGGACGACTCCGCGACCAGGTGATTCAGGTACGCGGAGGTGGGTAGGGAGGTGGGGGAGCCCGTCATGCCGGTCATCTGCCGACCGTAGCCCGAGCGGTGCCCCGCGAGACACGGTGTTCCCCCGCGTTTCACATATCCATACGCATGCGTGTATGTTCATGCACATGACGAAGGTCAGAGCAGCCGTCGCAGGTGCCAGTGGCTACGCGGGTGGGGAGGTGCTGCGCCTCCTCCTCGCGCATCCGGACGTGGAGATCGGTGCCCTCACGGGCGGCTCCAACGCGGGCCAGCCGCTCGGGGCGCTCCAGCCGCACCTGACGCCCCTGGCCGGCCGGGTGCTCCAGGAGACGACCATCGAGAACCTCTCCGGTCACGACGTCGTCTTCCTCGCCCTGCCCCACGGTCAGTCCGGTGCCGTCGCCGCGCAGCTCGGCGACGACGTCGTGGTCGTCGACTGCGGCGCCGACTTCCGGCTCGAGGACGCGGGGGAGTGGGAGCACTTCTACGGCTCCGACCACGCGGGCACCTGGCCCTACGGCCTCCCCGAGCTGCCCGGGCAGCGGGAGGTCCTGGCGGGCACCAAGCGCGTCGCCGTCCCCGGCTGCTACCCCACCGTCTCCACGCTCACGCTCGCCCCGGCGGTCGCCGCCGGCATCGTCGAGCCGGACGTCGTCGTGGTCGCCGCGTCGGGCACCTCCGGCGCCGGCAAGGCCGCGAAGCCGCACCTGCTGGGCAGCGAGATCATGGGCAACCTCTCCGCCTACGGCGTGGGCGGCACCCACCGGCACACGCCGGAGATCACCCAGAACCTGTCGAAGATGATCGACGGCCAGGTGAAGGTCAGCTTCACCCCCGTGCTCGCGCCGACCCCGCGCGGCATCCTCGCGACCTGCTCGGCCCCGCTGAAGCCCGGCGTCACCGCCGAGGAGGCTCGGGCCGTGTACGAGAAGTACTACGGCGACGAGCCCTTCATCCGGCTCCTGCCGGAGGGCCAGTGGCCCCAGACCAAGTCCGTGATCGGCTCCAACGCCGTGCACGTCCAGGTGGCGGTGGACGAGCGAGCCGGGCGCCTGGTGGCCGTCGGCGTGGTGGACAACCTCGCCAAGGGCACCGGTGGCGCCGCCGTCCAGTGCATGAACCTCGCCCTGGGTCTCGAGGAGACCACCGGGCTCACCGCCGTCGGCCTCGCTCCCTGATCCGCGCCGCGGCCCCGCTCCAGCGAGATCAGGGCCGCAGCGAGCTCAGCGTCGTAGCGAGACCAGACCCAGCCAGGACCAGACAGGATCACCCATGAGCATCACCACCCCCGCGGGCTTCCGGGCCGCCGGCGTCGCCGCCGGCCTGAAGTCCACCGGCGCCAAGGACGTCGCGCTCGTCGTCAACGACGGGCCCACGTTCACCTCGGCCTCGGTCTTCACCGCCAACCGCTGCCAGGCCAACCCGGTCCTGTGGAGCAAGGAGGTCGTCAAGGACGGCACGGTCAAGGCCGTCGTCCTCAACTCCGGCGGCGCCAACTGCTACACCGGCGCGGACGGCTTCCAGACCACCCACGCCACGGCCGAGAAGGTCGGCGAGCTGCTCGGCGTCGGCGCGATCGACGTCGTCGTGTGCTCCACCGGCCTGATCGGGATGAAGAACGACCGTGACGACCTCCTGGCCGGCGTCGAGAACGCCGCCGCCGGGCTGTCCGCCGAGGGCGGGGCCGAGGCGGCCGAGGCGATCATGACCACCGACTCGGTCTCCAAGCAGGCCGTCGTCGAGGGCGCCGGGTGGAGCATCGGCGGCATGGCCAAGGGCGCGGGCATGCTCGCCCCGCAGCTGGCCACGATGCTCGTCGTCATCACCACCGACGCGGTCGTCTCCGCCGAGGACCTCGACACCGCGCTGCGCGCCGCTACGCGGGTCTCCTTCGACCGGCTCGACTCCGACGGCTGCATGTCGACCAACGACACGGTCACGCTGATGGCGTCCGGCGCCAGCGGCATCACCCCGCCGCTCGGCGACTTCACCGAGGCGCTCACCCAGGTCTGCACCGACCTGGCGATGCAGCTGCTCAAGGACGCCGAGGGCGCCGACCACGAGATCGCGATCAGCACCATCAACGCCGCGTCCGAGGACGAGGCCGTCGAGGTCTCGCGCAGCGTGGCCCGCTCCAACCTCTTCAAGGCGGCGATCTTCGGCAACGACCCCAACTGGGGCCGCGTCCTGGCCTCGATCGGCACCACGGGTGCGCAGTTCGATCCCGCCGACCTCGACGTCGCCATGAACGGCATCTGGGTGTGCCGCAACAGCACCCCGGACGCCGACCCCGAGACCGTCGACCTCACCGGTCGCGAGGTCTCCGTGACGATCGACCTCAAGTCCGGCGACGCTCGCGCCACCGTCTGGACCAACGACCTGACCCACGCCTACGTCCACGAGAACAGCGCCTACTCCTCATGAGCGAGAACACCGACATCCCCGCCGCCATCGACCCCGCCAACATGCACTTCTCGCAGGTGCCGCCGGCCGACCCGGACAAGGCGTCCGTGCTCGCCGCCGCGCTGCCCTGGATGAAGCGCTACTACGGCAAGATCGTCGTGGTGAAGTACGGCGGCAACGCCATGACCGACGACAACCTCAAGCGCGCCTTCGCCGAGGACATCGCCTTCCTCCGCTTCGCCGGCTTCAAGCCGGTCGTCGTGCACGGCGGCGGCCCGCAGATCTCCACCATGCTCGACCGGCTCAACATCGAGTCCGAGTTCCGCGGCGGCCTGCGCGTCACCACGCCGGAGGCCATGGAGGTCGTGCGGATGGTGCTCGTCGGCCAGGTCCAGCGCGAGCTGGTCGGGCTGATCAACGAGCACGGCCCGCTGGCCGTCGGCATGTCCGGTGAGGACGCCGGCCTGTTCACCGCCGAGCCTGCGAACACCGTGGTGGACGGCGAGGAGGTCGACCTCGGCCTCGTCGGCGAGGTCGCGAAGGTGCGGCCGGAGACGATCATGGACCTCATCGAGGCCGGCCGCGTGCCCGTGGTCTCCTCGGTGGCCCCCGACGTCCACGGCGCCGTGCACAACGTCAACGCCGACACGGCCGCGGCCGCCCTGGCCATCGCCCTGGGCGCCGACAAGCTGCTCGTCCTCACCGACGTCGAGGGCCTCTACCGCGACTGGCCGGACTCCGACGACGTCATCTACGAGATCAGCCCCGAGACCCTCGCGGTGCTCATGCCGACGCTCGCCGCCGGCATGGTGCCGAAGATGGAGGCCTGCCGGAAGGCGGTCGCCTCCGGCGTCCCGCGTGCGACCGTCGTCGACGGCCGCGAGAAGCACGCCGTGCTGCTGGAGCTGTTCACCGACGAGGGCGTCGGCACCCAGGTGCTGCCGGGTGTCGACACCAAGATCCGGAAGGCCCGCCAGAAGGCGGTGGTGAAGTAATGAGCACCCAGACCCAGGACCAGACCCAGCACCAGACCCAGGAGCAGGTCGTCGGCCGCTACACCGACGCCCTGATGAACACCTTCGGGCCCCCGAAGCTCGCGCTCGTGCGCGGCGAGGGCTCCACGGTGTGGGACGCCGACGGCAAGGCCTACCTCGACCTGCTGGGCGGCATCGCCGTCAACAGCCTCGGCCACGCCCACCCGGCGATGATGAAGGCCGTCACCGAGCAGCTCGGCACGCTCGGCCACATCTCCAACTTCTTCACCTCGCAGCCGCAGGTCGAGCTCGCCGAGAGGCTGCTCCACCTGCTCGGCGGCCACCCCGGCAAGGTCTTCCTCGCCAACTCCGGCACCGAGGCCAACGAGGGCGCCTTCAAGCTCACCCGCCGCACCGGTCGCACGCACGTGGTCGTCGCTGAGGGTGGGTTCCACGGCCGGACGATGGGTGCGCTGGCGCTGACCAGCAAGGCCGCCTACCGCGAGCCGTTCGAGCCGCTGCCCGGCGACGTGACCTTCGTGCCCTACGGCGACGCCGAGGCCCTGGCCGCGGCCGTCACGGACGAGACCGCCGCCATCTGCCTCGAGCCCATCCAGGGCGAGGCCGGCGTCGTGGTGGCCCCGGACGGCTACCTCGCGGCGGCCCGCTCGATCGCCGACGAGCACGGCACCCTGCTGTGGTTCGACGAGGTCCAGTGCGGCGTGGGCCGCACCGGGCTGTGGTTCGAGCACCAGCGCTCCGGCGTCGTCCCTGACGTCGTGACCCTGGCCAAGGGCCTCGGCGGTGGCTACCCGATCGGCGCCGTCGTCGGCCTGGGCAAGGCGGCCGACCTGCTCCAGCCGGGCAACCACGGCACCACCTTCGGCGGCAACCCGGTCGCCTGCGCCGCGGCGCTGGCCGTGCTGACCACCATCGACACCGACGGCCTCCTCGAGCACGTCGCCGGCCTCGGCGAGCACCTGCGCGCGGGCCTGGCGGCCGAGCCGCGGGTCACCGAGGTGCGCGGCCACGGCCTGCTGATCGGCCTCGACCTCGCCGAGCCCGTCGCCGCCGCCGTCGTCGACGCCGCCCAGGCGGCCGGCTACATCGTCAACATGCCGACCCCGACGCGCATCCGGCTGGCGCCGCCGCTGGTGCTCACCCGCGCCGAGGCCGACGCGTTCCTGGCCGACTGGCCCGGCATCCTCGACGCCGCCTGGGCAGCCGCGAAGGCCGGTGGCTGAGGTGCGCCACTTCCTCCGTGACGACGACCTCTCGCCCGCCGAGCAGGCCGAGGTCCTCGCGCTCGCGGCCGAAATGAAGGCCGACCCCTACGGCGCCAAGCCGCTGGCGGGCCCGCAGTCGGTGGCGATGATCTTCGACAAGCCCACGCTGCGCACCCAGACCTCCTTCGGCGCCGGCATCGCCGAGCTCGGGGGCAACCCGATGCTCGTCGAGGGCAAGCTCGCCGGCATCGGCGTCCGCGAGTCCGTCGAGGACGTCGCCCGCGTGCTCGGTCGCCAGGTCTCGGTCGTCGTGTGGCGCACGTTCCTCCAGTCGCACCTGGAGCGGATGGCCGAGAACGCCGGCATCCCCGTGGTCAACGCGCTCACCGACGACTTCCACCCGTGCCAGCTCATCGCCGACCTGCTCACCGTGCAGGAGCGGCTGGGTCGCCTCGCCGGCGTCACCGTGGCCTTCATCGGCGACGCCGCCTGCAACATGGGCAACTCCTGGCTGCTGGCCGGCGCGACCGCGGGCATGCACGTGCGGATGGGCGGCCCGGAGGGCTACCTGCCCGAGGACGCCATGTTCGCCCGCGCCGCCGAGATCGCCGCCACCACCGGCGGGTCGGTCTCCGGCCACCACGACCCCGTCGAGGCCGTCACCGGCGCCGACGTCGTCGTCACCGACACCTGGGTGTCGATGGGCAAGGAGGACGAGGCCGCAGCCCGTGCCGCGATCTTCGCGCCCTGGTCGCTGACCGAGGACCTGCTGGCCCACGCCGACGACGCCGCGATCGTGCTGCACTGCCTCCCGGCCTACCGGGACAAGGAGATCGCCACCTCGGTCCTCGAGGGCCCGCGCAGCGCCGTGTGGGAAGAGGCGGAGAACCGTCGCCACGCCCAGAAGGCCGTGCTCGCCTGGCTGCTGGCCCACCGCACCGACACCACGCCGTCCCCGGCGCAGGCCGCGGCGGCGGTCCCGGTGGAGGCGTGAGCACCATGACCGAGTCCGCCCTGCGCCCCGGCACGAAGTCCGCCCGGCACCAGCTCATCATCGAGCTGGTGTCGACGCGGGCCGTGCACTCGCAGGTCGAGCTCGCCGCGATGCTGGCCGAGGCCGGCGTCCACGTCACCCAGGCCACGCTCTCGCGGGACCTGGTCGAGCTGCAGGCCATCAAGATCCGCTCCGCGGAGGGCCCGCAGGTCTACGCGGTGCCCGCCGAGGGCGGTGACCGCAGGCCGGTCGTCGGCACCGAGACCGCCGCCGGCCGTGCGAGGCTGGCCAAGCTGTGCGGCGAGCTGCTCGTCAGCGCGGAGTCCAGCGCCAACCTCGTCGTCCTCCGTACTCCGCCGGGCGCGGCGCAGTACCTTGCCTCGGCCTTCGACAAGGCCGACCTCGGCGAGGTCCTCGGCACCATCGCCGGCGACGACACCGTGCTCGTCATCGGCCGGGACCCGCGCGGCGGCGAGGCGCTGGCGCAGCGCTTCCTCGACCTGGCTGCGAGCAACAACCCGGCCTGAGCGCCGGCTGCAGAACCCCGCACGTTCCCCTGAACCAACCAGCACCAACAGGAGCAATCCATGAGCAAGGTCCTGACCACGCTGCCCATCGGCGAGCGCGTGGGCATCGCGTTCTCCGGCGGCCTCGACACCTCGGTGGCCGTCGCGTGGATGCGCGACAAGGGCGCCGTGCCCTGCACCTACACCGCCGACATCGGCCAGTACGACGAGCCCGACATCTCCGGCGTCCCCGGCCGCGCGATGGAGTACGGCGCCGAGCTGGCCCGTGCCGTCGACTGCCGCCGTCAGCTGGTCGAGGAGGGCCTGGCCGCGATCGCCTGCGGCGCCTTCCACATCCGCTCCGGCGGCCGCGCCTACTTCAACACCACCCCCATCGGTCGCGCCGTCACCGGCACCATGCTCGTCCGCGCGATGCGCGAGGACGGGGTGGACATCTGGGGCGACGGCTCCACCTTCAAGGGCAACGACATCGAGCGGTTCTACCGCTACGGCCTCATGGCCAACCCCGACCTGCGGATCTACAAGCCGTGGCTGGACGCCGACTTCGTCTCCGAGCTGGGTGGGCGCACCGAGATGAGCCAGTGGCTCGTCGAGCACGGCCTGCCCTACCGCGACTCCCAGGAGAAGGCTTACTCCACCGACGCCAACATCTGGGGCGCCACCCACGAGGCGAAGACCCTGGAGCACCTGGACGTCTCCCTGGAGACCGTCGAGCCGATCATGGGCGTGAAGTTCTGGGACCCGTCGGTGCAGATCGACACCGAGGACGTCGCGATCCGCTTCGAGGCCGGTCGGCCCGTCGCCATCAACGGCCAGACCTTCGACGACCCGGTCGCCCTGGTCATGGAGGCCAACGCCATCGGCGGCCGCCACGGCCTGGGCATGAGCGACCAGATCGAGAACCGCATCATCGAGGCGAAGTCCCGCGGCATCTACGAGGCGCCGGGCATGGCGCTGCTCTGGATCGCCTACGAGCGCCTGGTCAACGCGATCCACAACGAGGACACGATCGCGCAGTACCACAACGAGGGCCGCAAGCTGGGCCGCCTGCTCTACGAGGGCCGCTGGCTCGACCCGCAGGCGCTGATGATCCGCGAGGGCATCCAGCGCTGGATCGCCTCGCTGGTGCACGGCGAGGTCGTCATCCGCCTGCGCCGCGGCGAGGACTACACCGTCCTCTCCACCGAGGGCCCGGCGTTCAGCTACCACCCCGAGAAGCTCTCCATGGAGCGCACCGAGAACGCCGCGTTCGGTCCGCTGGACCGCATCGGTCAGCTCACCATGCGCAACCTCGACATCGCCGACTCCCGCGACAAGCTGGAGCAGTACGCGCTCCAGCCGCTGGACCAGGGCCAGGTGCTCGTCGAGAACGGCACCCTCTACGGCGAGATCGAGGCCGGCGGCCGCGACCGGATCACCGCCAACGACCAGATCAAGGACGGCAGCCAGGCGCTCGACCACGTCGCGTTCGAGTCCGGCAACGACTGACACGTCCCGTCGTCACGACCCCCGCACCCCGTCGCGGGGCGGGGGTCGTGACGCGACCCGGTCCGCACCGGGGCGGCGGCGGTCGCAGGGCCGAGCCGCTGAGAAGATGACCACCGCGCACCCGCGGTCAGGAGAGGCAGCAGAGAAGTGAGCACCGAGCACGGCACCAACACCGGCAAGCTCTGGGGCGGCCGGTTCGCCGGCGGACCCTCGCCCGAGCTGGACGCGCTCTCGCGCTCCACCCACTTCGACTGGCGGCTGACCCCCTACGACCTGGCCGGCTCCCGGGCGCACGCCAACGCGCTGCACCGAGCCGGGCTCCTCACCGACGCCGACCACGCCGAGCTGCTCCGTGGCCTCACGGTGCTGGGGGAGCGGTTCGCCGCGGGCGAGCTGCACCCCGACGTCTCGGACGAGGACGTGCACGGCGCCCTCGAGCGGCTGCTGCTCGAGGAGGTCGGCCCGGACGTGGGCGGCCGCCTGCGCGCCGGTCGCTCGCGCAACGACCAGATCGCCACCCTGTTCAAGGTGTTCCTGCGCGACCACGCCCGCGTCGTGTCGGCCCTCGTGCTCGACCTGGTGACCGCGATCGCCGACCAGGCCTCCGCCCACCTCGGCGACGAGACCACGGCGCCGACCGTCATGCCCGGCCGCACCCATCTCCAGCACGCGCAGCCCGTGCTGCTCTCCCACCACCTGATGGCGCACGCCTGGTCGCTGCTGCGCGACGTCGACCGCCTCGGCGACTGGGACGCCCGCGTCGGTGGCGACTCGCCCTACGGCTCGGGTGCGCTGGCCGGCCAGTCCCTCGGCCTGGACCCGACCGGCGTCGCCGCGGAGCTCGGCTTCACCGGCTCGTCCGCGAACTCCATCGACGGCACGGCCAGCCGCGACTTCGTCGCCGAGTTCGCGTTCGTCTCGGCCCAGATCGGCGTCGACGTCTCGCGGATGGCCGAGGAGATCATCCTCTGGGCGACCAAGGAGTTCGCGTTCGTGACGCTGCACGACTCCTGGTCGACGGGGTCGAGCATCATGCCGCAGAAGAAGAACCCCGACATCTCCGAGCTCGCCCGTGGCAAGGCGGGTCGACTCATCGGCAACCTCTCCGGTCTCCTGGCCACGCTCAAGGCGCTGCCGCTCGCGTACAACCGCGACCTCCAGGAGGACAAGGAGCCGGTCTTCGACTCCGTGGACACCCTCGAGGTCCTGCTGCCGGCCTTCACCGGCCAGGTGGCCACGCTCGTGTTCGACTCCGAGCGCATGGGCGAGCTCGCCCCCCAGGGCTTCTCCCTGGCCACGGACGTGGCGGAGTGGCTGGTCCGCGAGGGCGTGCCGTTCCGCATCGCGCACGAGGTGGCCGGCGCCTGCGTGCGTCGTTGCGAGGAGCTGGGCATCGAGCTCGCCGACCTCACCGACGCGCAGTTCGCCGAGATCTCCCCGCACCTGACCCCGGGGGTGCGCGAGGTGCTGACGGTCGAGGGTTCCGTGTCCTCGCGCGACGGTCGCGGTGGCACCGCCCCGGTGCGCGTGCGTGAGCAGCACGCCGAGCTGCTGGCCCGGGCCGAGGCACTCCGCGCGCGACTGGCCTGAGCCCTGCCCCGGCACATGATCGACTGGACGGCGCCACCGGAGACGGTGGCGCCGTTGCTGTTGGGTGCCCACCTCACCCACGGGGACGTCACGGTGCGGCTCACGGAGGTGGAGGCGTACGGAGGAGCGGACGACCCCGGCTCGCACGCCTGTCGGGGGCGGACCCGGCGCAACGCGTCCATGTTCGGCCCGCCCGCCCATCTCTACTGCTACTTCACCTACGGGATGCACGTCTGCGCGAACGTGGTGACGGGCCCCGAGGGGCACGGCAGCGCCGTCCTGCTCCGCGCCGCGGAGGTCGTCTCCGGCCTGGACGTCGCCCGCGACCGTCGCCCGGGTATCCGGGACCGCGACCTCGCCCGTGGCCCGGCACGGCTCGTCCGCGCGTTGGCCCTGCGGCTCGAGGACGACGGCTCACCGCTCCTGGACGGCGACGGTCCGCAGCTGGAGCCAGGGGAGCCGCCGCCACCGGATCGGGTCTCCACCGGTCCTCGCGTGGGGCTGCGGCAGGCACCGGACCGACCGTGGCGGTGGTGGTTGACCGGGGACCCGAGCGTGTCGGCGTATCGGCCCGCGACGCCCCGGAAGAGGCCTCCGCAGGGGTGAGGCGCAGGCCACGCAACTTGGATTTGGCCTCAGGGCAACACGTCTGTAATGTTCTCTTCGTCGCCGGGAACGGCGCGGAGCGGAGTGGCCGGTCAGGTCGCCAGCAAAGCACCCCGGCCCAGCGACCAGAAGCGGATCTCGGTCCGCTCGGCGGGTCGGCTCGACTGAGTTGACACGGCCGGGCAGACTGCGTAAGTTTCTGCAGGTTGCCTCGGCAGCGGAGCGGAGACGCGATGCGCCGGGTGCGTGTGATTCTTGAGAACTCAACAGTGTGTCATTGATAGTCGACGAATTAGTTTGTTTATGCCCTTCTCGTCGGCATGGCTGGGCTTTGGTCTGGTTGTGTTGGTGGGTGGGTTTCTTTGACGATGATTCTGACAAGTTTGTCAGGTTCTTTCTGTCAGTGATTGATTTTGCATCATCCCGTGACTTTGGTTGTGGGTTTTCGATGGAGAGTTTGATCCTGGCTCAGGACGAACGCTGGCGGCGTGCTTAACACATGCAAGTCGAGCGGAAAGGCCTTTCGGGGTACTCGAGCGGCGAACGGGTGAGTAACACGTGAG